>CALMWS010000070.1 GCA_937870795.1 uncultured Bacteroidota bacterium
CATCGCAGATATTGCTTTGCAACAAGTAGTGACGCGTCCGGAAGATTTTGATGTGATTGCGACCCTCAACCTAAATGGCGACTACCTCTCTGATGCGCTTGCTGCTCAGGTAGGTGGTATCGGTATTGCTCCGGGAGCCAACATCAACTACGTTACCGGCCACGCCATCTTTGAAGCTACGCACGGCACCGCACCAAAATATGCTGACAAAGACCAGGTAAACCCTGGCTCTGTGGTTTTGTCTGGTGAAATGATGCTTCGCTATATGGGTTGGACCGAAGCGGCAGACCTAATCCTTAAGGGACTCAATGGTGCGGTTGCCAGTAAAAGGGTTACCTACGACTTTGAGCGCCTGATGGAGGGAGCTACCAAGGTAAAATGTTCTGAATTTGGCGATGAGATCATCAAAAACATGTAATTCGTCCTAATTAAGATAGATATAAATCAAAAGCCCCTCGGTGAATACCAAGGGGCTTTTTTTTGGATTTTAGCTTTTTAAAGCCACAACTTACAAGGACTAAAGATCGTTACCCTCAGCCCTCACACAAACACTTGTTAAAACTTACAGCACAATAGTTTTTATATCTAAAGTCTCGAAGACTCAATATAGCTTTTAATTCTGCCTTTAAATCCATTAAACCTGTGCCCAACGGCCTCAGAAAACAACAAAATATGGCAGTTATTGTCAATTAGACAAATACCTTGCCAAATTTATTAAAAAGGAAATTTTATTTTTTTAAACGCTGACTTCAGCCTTGATATGAGGGTGCGGATCGTAGCCCTCTAAAACAAAATCATCAAACTTAAATTCATCCAGATTTTTTACCAAAGGGTTGATAAGCATCTTAGGCAGGGGCCTGGGTTCTCTCGACAATTGCAGACGGGCCTGATCCAGATGGTTGAGGTAAAGATGGGCATCTCCGAAGGTGTGTACAAAATGGCCTGGCTTCAACCCGCAAACCTGAGCCATCATCATGGTGAGCAAAGCATAAGAAGCAATATTAAAGGGTACACCCAAAAATACATCGGCAGAACGCTGATACAATTGGCACGACAACTTGCCTTCAGCTACGTAAAATTGAAACATTGCGTGGCATGGAGTGAGTGCCATTTCACCCAATTCTGCCACATTCCATGCATTGACTATGATTCTTCTTGAATCGGGATTTGTTTTTAAGGTATTTACCGCTTGTGCTATCTGATCAACCGTGACTCCATTGTTGCCTTGCCAGCTACGCCACTGCTTTCCATATACAGGACCAAGGTTACCGTCCTCATCGGCCCATTCATCCCAGATTCGAACACCATTTTCTTTCAGGTAGGCAATATTGGTATCACCTTTTAAAAACCAAAGCAGCTCGTAAATGATGCTTTTGAGGTGAAGTTTTTTAGTAGTAACCATGGGAAAGCCCTCTTGCAAATCAAATCGCATCTGATAACCAAAAACACTAATGGTTCCGGTGCCTGTACGGTCAGATTTTTCAACGCCGGTTTCCATTATGTGTCTGACTAAATCGAGGTATTGTCTCATGTATCACTGCTAAGCTGGTACAAAGATAAGCAATAAGCGTG
>CALMWS010000071.1 GCA_937870795.1 uncultured Bacteroidota bacterium
AGTTGTCGCAATTATGATCCCAAATGACAATTTTGGTGTCTATTGAAGCTGCTTTGAATGCAGGTCCAAGGTGATTTTTGATAAAATCAGCTTGCTGTGTAAAAGACATCACCATGCTGGGATTGTTGCCTCCATGCTGGGGCTCGTTTTGTACTGTTACAGCATCTACCTCTATGCCCTGCTGACGCATGGCGTTGATGTACTTTACAAAATACTGGGCGTAACTGGCCTGATATTCTGCTTTCAAATTTCCGCCAACGCTTTGGTTATTGGTTTTCATCCAGAGGGGAGCTGTCCAGGGAGAAGCCATTATTTTGAGTTCGGGGTGAATGGCCAAAATTCTTTTCAACAGGGGTATCAAAAACAGGGTATCTCTCGACAAATTAAAACGGGTCAACGCAACATCGGTTTGTCCTGCAGGCATTTCATCATAGGTAAAAAAGGTCTCACTCAAATCAGAAGCACCGAGGCTGATGCGCAGGTAAGCGATACAGTTTTCCCCTTCGCCGCAACCAAACAATTCACGAATCAATTTGTCGCGTGAAGCAGGATCCATTTTTTCAATCAAATAGGCACTTCCCCCTGTGAGGGTGTAGCCAAAACCATCCATAGTCTGGTATAGGGTTTGGGTATCTACTTTGATGGTAGGCAGTGAAGGGTTGCCTTCTCCAATCTGTACGGTGGAAGCAGAGAGCAAATTGGTTCTGTCAAATGTAGTAGACCAAAAATTGGATTTAGGAATCGGGTTGGGTTCTACCTCCTGCTTTGTGGAACAAGACCAAATGATGCTTGTTCCCAAAAGCAGGCTGTAGTAAAATACCCTGAAGTTTTGTAGTCTCATACAATATTTAAATGGGTTTAATAACCCGGATTCTGACTAAGTTTTGTGTTTTTATCCAATTCAGATTGCGGTATAGGCCATAACAATCTTTCATTGGTTAGGTTGTAACCTATCTTATCACCATTGGGTCCCACTGCATTGTTCATGACATCGATGGCTTTTCCGGTTCGTTTCAGATCGTACCAGCGATGTCCTTCAAAAGCCAATTCGAGTCTCCTTTCTTTGGCGATGGCTGCTTTTACTTCCTCTTTGCCGGAAGCAGTTGCATCGGACAGCTTGGCTCTCTTTCTGATCTGGTTGACCAATTGCATTGCGCCCTGGGCATCTCCATTTTCATTGAGGGCTTCTGCCTTTAACAAAAGGATATCAGCAAGGCGGATAAAAATATAATTCTGATTACTTCCCTCGTCGAATTTCCTGTATTTGTTGATAAAGGGGTATTTGGTTTGAGGCCAGTGTGCATCAGACCATTTGCCGCTTACATCCAAAAATGTAACGGAAGCATTTTTACGAACCAGATCACCTTCAGCTTCAAAAGCCTTGACAAGATCGTTAGAAGGAAGGTTGAATTTTTTCCAGTCCAATCCTCTGAATATTTTCACACCCCAGTTGCCATCTGAGGCACCTCCGTTGTAATTGATTTCAAAGATAGACTCTGAGGTATTTTCTGCTGAATTGTTCCACAAATCATCGTAATTGGGCAACAGCGTATACCCTCCTGCGATTACGTCATTACAGTAGGAAAGCACCTTGTTCCAATCTTTAGCGGGGCGGGTAGCATATACCTTGGCCAGCATAGCATTGACAGCGCCTTTGGTGGCAATGCCTTTGTGTATGGCTGTGGCGTTGACGTTGGCCAGGGCCGTTTCAAAATCTTTGATGATCTGGTTGTACACTTCATCTTGAGTTGATCTGGCAGGAAAAATGATGGAATAAATTTTGTCCAATTCCGCTGCTGAAATACTTTTTACTTCTGTAAGCTGAAGCGGCACATCTCCCCATAACTGCACCGCCTGGAAATACATAAATGCCCTGATAAAGGAAGCTTCTCCGATGATTTGTTTTTTTCTCTCTTCGGTAAGGCCCGGGATGGTGCCTTCCAAATTGTTGATGATGGTATTGGTTTTACCAATGGTAGAGTACAAGTACCGCCAGTCGCGACTTACATTGGAATTGGTGGCATCTATGTTGTAATCATCAA
>CALMWS010000072.1 GCA_937870795.1 uncultured Bacteroidota bacterium
GTTACAGACAGAATGTTGGAAATGTTTAAGAAAAAGAAATAATGGAACAAATACTAATCCTCATATACCTTATAGCATCTGTCACCTTTATGGTTGGACTCAAGATGCTCAGCAAGCCGGACTCAGCCAGAAAGGGCAACCTTATCGCTGCAGCCGGCATGACACTTGCCATTTTTGCTACCATCTTTTTATACACCGATGCCAACGGCAATCACCTGGGCAATCTGGGTTTTATCTTTGTTGCCCTCATTGTGGGAACGGTTATCGGTTGGATCATGGCAAAAAAAGTACAAATGACTGCCATGCCCCAAATGGTTTCTTTCTTCAATGGTATGGGTGGTGCTTGTGCGGCGCTGATCTCTGTAATTGAATACAACCACATGGTGCACACTTCAGGGGGCGACATGTCGGGCTTCATGAGTACCAAAGGGCTCATCATTTTGGCCGGTCTCGTAATTGGTTCGATATCTTTTTCAGGCTCTATCATAGCTTATGGTAAACTGGAAGGCAAGATCAATGACTTTTCGATTAAGGGACAACAAGTGGCCAACATCGGCCTTATGCTGGCAATTTTGGTTATCTCCGTACTTTTCCAAACCAACCAGATTTCAGGTTCAATGTGGTTCTTCACCATCCTGGGGCTTTCCTTATTTTATGGAATTTTATTTGTGCTCCCAATTGGCGGAGCCGATATGCCGGTTGTGATTTCATTGCTCAACTCATTTACCGGCGTTGCAGCAGCGTGTGGCGGCTTTTTATACAACAATTATGTAATGCTTATTGGTGGAATCTTAGTTGGATCTGCCGGTACCATCCTTACAGTAACCATGTGTAATGCCATGAACCGTTCTTTGCTCAATGTGCTGGTTGGCAACTTTGGCGGAGGTGCTACAGGAGGTGGCGGTGGTTCTACTACACAGGGTTCCGTTAAAGAAATCAATAAATCCGATACGGCCATCCTCATGAAGTATGCCAAAAAGGTAGTCATCGTTCCGGGCTATGGTCTGGCTGTAGCTCAGGCGCAGCATACCTGTCACGAACTGGAAATCTTGCTGGAAGAAGAAGGTGTGGAAGTAAAATATGCCATCCACCCTGTTGCAGGAAGGATGCCGGGACACATGAACGTACTGTTAGCCGAATCCAATGTGGCTTACGATAAGCTCGTTGAAATGGAAGACATCAATCCTGAATTTGCCACCACAGATGTGGTATTGGTGGTTGGTGCCAACGACGTAGTCAATCCTGCTGCCAAAACGGATCCTACTTCACCAATTTATGGCATGCCTATCCTTGAAGTGGAAAATGCCAAAAATGTAATCATCATGAAAAGATCCATGAAAGCAGGTTACGCGGGTATCGACAACGAATTATTCTATAGACCCAAAAGTTTCATGCTTTTTGGAGATGCCAAAGATACCCTGGTCAAATTGGTGACCGAAGTGAAGGCACTCTGATTTTATTGTTTCTGGCCCCTGACAACCCAACGGGTGCCGCAAAAACTGGCATCGGGAAAACTATCAATCAGCATAAATTGACCAGCTGAACAAGAGTCGACTATATAATAAGTTGCCTCTTTCAAATCAGCTGAGTGGTTGGTAATTTTCCCGGTTTGCTGTGTTATGTAAAAGGTTGTGATGTGATTGAGTTGGGTGTCTTCAAACAATTTAATATCCCGATACGTTTG
>CALMWS010000073.1 GCA_937870795.1 uncultured Bacteroidota bacterium
TTACCCAATCATTGAAGCAGGATTATGATCTCCTGCACAAGGAGCTCAACGCCCAGTCCAAGCTTGCCCAGTCGCAGCTGACCAATGCCTACGAAAACTTTGAGGAAACCAAAGTGCAGTTATCCGCTGCACAATTGGCCTACAGACAGCACACGGCATTGTACGAAAACGGGCTGACCACGTTAGTGGATTATACGCAGGCATTATACGCACTGAACCGTGCCGAGATTGACTACGAGATTGCCCAGAACAATGTATGGCAGGCACTCTTGCTGTTGGCATCATCACAGGGCGATCTTGAAATATTGACCCAAAAACATTAACTAAATAATTTAATCAATGAATTTGATAAGTTTTGCTTTAAAAAAGCCACTTTCCATATTAGTCATTGTACTTGGCTTACTGTTCTTTGGGATCAAAGCGACCAGAGATGTGAAAGTGGACATCTTGCCGGAGATGAACCTACCGGTAGTTTATATAGCCCATTCCTTTTACGGTTACACACCGCAACAGATGGAGGGGTATTTTACAAAAATGTACGTGAACATGATGCTGTTTGCCAACGGCATCAAATCCATCGAAAGTAAGAATACACAGGGACTTACCCTGATGAAGATTACTTTCTATGAAGGTACCGAAATGGGTGAAGCGATAGCCAGTATCAATGCACTGTCCAACCGTTCTCAGGTATTCCTGCCACCGGGCGCTCCGCCGCCGTTTATCATCCGTTTTGATGCTTCATCACAACCGGTTGGGCAGTTGGTATTCCGCAGTAACACAAAAACAAATAACCAGTTACAGGATATTGCAAACTTCAACGCCCGTCCGTTCCTGATTAAGATACCCGGTTTGACAACAGCCCCACCTTTTGGAGGGAGCCCCCGTACCATTGAGATCAATATCGATCCCTACAAGTTGCGTTCACATAATCTATCTCCGGAACAGGTTGTTGAAGCCATCAGCAGGAACAATATAACATCCCCTTCAGGGAATATCTATATTGGGGATAAAAATTATCTGACCCCGACCAATAATACGGTAAAGAATATTGAAGAACTGGGTGATGTGCCGATCTTCAAGGGTACAGTGGATAATGTGTATATCCGTGACGTAGCAACCGTTAAGGACGGTGCGGATATTGCGACGGGCTATGCCCTTATTGACGGAAAACGTTCCGTATATATCAATATTGCAAAGGCCGGTAATGCTTCTACACTCGATGTGGTCAACACACTGAAGAAACAGTTGCCGGACATTCAGCGTAATATGCCTGATGACGTGAAGATATCCTACGAATTTGACCAATCGGTGTATATTTCCAACGCCTTGAAAAGTCTTGTCGTAGAGGGCGTACTGGGAGCTTTGCTGACCGGATTGATGGTATTGTTGTTCCTGAATGACCGCAGGGCGGCACTGATCGTGATTATGACCATTCCGATCTCTATTATCTCTGCTGTCCTGTTCCTTAAACTTTTCGGACAGACCATCAATATCATGTCGCTTTCAGGCCTTGCACTTGCAATTGGTATATTAGTGGACGAGAGTACGGTAACCATCGAGAATATCCACCAGCACTTTGCCATGGGTAAAACAAAGGCACAGGCAATATGGGATGCGTGTAAGGAGATTGCTTTTCCAAAACTGCTCATCATGCTCTGTATCCTTGCCGTATTTGCTCCGGCCTTTATGATGACAGGCATACCAGGGTCGCTGTTTATGCCATTGGCAATGGCTATTGGTTTTTCGATGATTATTTCCTTCCTTTTATCACAGACTTTCGTTCCGGTGATGGCCAATTGGATGATGAAACATAATATTGAAAACTGCGAAAACCCTGCACATAAAGAAGACAGGTTTACAAAGTTCAGGGAGAAATTTGCAAACTTCCTTTCGGGTCTGATGAAATTCAGAAAACCTGTTGTGGGAATTAGCCTGATTGCCGTTATCCTTGCCGGAGCCGGTCTTTACCTGATTACCGGAAAAGACGTACTTCCTGCCTCTAATTCCAAACAATTTCAAGTAAGGCTTAAAGCTGCCGACGGAACCCGCATAGAAGTAACCGAGAAAAAGGTGAAGAATTTCCTTGAACTGCTAAAAGCCAAGGTCGGTAAGGATAATGTTGCCATATCATCGGTTTTTATCGGACAGCACCCTTCAACATTTGCCGTGAGCCCGATCTATCTGTACAATGCGGGACCGCATGAAGCCCTGATGCAGGTTGCCCTTAAAGAATTTAACGGTAATTCAGATGAGCTGAAAGATGAACTTCGTCAATATTACAAAGAAAAAATGCCCGATCTGCAACTGTCATTTGAACCAATTGAACTGACAGAAAAAATCCTGAGCCAGGGAGCTAATAATCCTGTTGAGATCCGTGTTTCGGGGATGATGAAGAAAATGAACATGATGACGGCAAATAAGCTTCTTGCAAAACTGAAGGAACTTGACTACATGCGTGATCAGCAGATCCCACAATCCATGAACTATCCGGCAATGCAGATCAATATTGACCGGACAAGGGCTGCCCAGTTGGGACTGGACGCACAGGATATCGCTAAATCACTGGTTGCCGCAACAGCTTCGACACGTTATACCAATAAAAACTTTTGGGTTGGAGGTATGATGGGTATTGCATACGATGTACAGGTTCAGACCCCTCAGAATATACTGAACAGCAAAGAGGAACTGGAAAATCTTCCCCTGACCAAAAATCAGGACAGACCTGTATTAAGCGATGTTGCTACGGTAATGCCTACCAAGGAAATGGGAGAAAGTTATAACCTTGGAACAATGGGCTATATAACGGTAACAGCCAACTTGCATAAAAAAGACCTTGAACAGGCATCCAAAGACGTAAAAGCAGCAATAGCTTCTCTTGGTGAATTGCCAAAGGGTATCAATATTGAGGTTGCAGGACTTGCTCCTGTTCTGGACGAGACATTAGGAAGCCTTGCTTCAGGACTATTGATCGCTGTCGTAGTCATATTTCTGATGCTTTCTGCCACATTCCAATCCTTCAGGGTTTCGTGGGTAATTTTATCAACTGTTCCTTTTGTAATCGTGGGTGCGTTGGTTGCCCTGAACCTGACAGGTTCTACGCTGAACCTTCAATCCTATATGGGAATGATCATGTCGGTCGGGGTATCGATTGCAAATGCAGTGTTATTGATTTCAAATGCCGAAACGATACGCAAATCTTCAAATGATGCGCTTGGAGCCGCAATAGAAGCAGCCAAATTACGTATCCGTCCGATTGTCATGACCACATTGGCAATGGTAGCCGGTATGTTACCGATGGCCATCGGATTTGGAGAAGGCGGAGATCAGGTATCTCCGTTGGGACGTGCCGTGATTGGTGGTTTGATTTTCTCTACTTTTTCGGTATTGATCGTTCTCCCACTTGTATTCGGTTGGGTTCAGAAAAAAGCATCCATCGTATCCAATTCGCTGCATCCAGAAGATGAGGAAAGTATTCACTTTGTAAACCTAAAAAAATAAAGAAATGAAATATATAAAAATATTGGCAGCTTCATTTATAGTGTTGCTGACCGCCTGCAACAACGAAACAAAAGAAGCAGCAAAGGAAGAACCTAAAAAAGGCGGCATGCCTGGTATGGGAATGGGAATGATGATGAACCCATGGGAAACTGTTGAAATATCAAAGTCCAACCCTAAGGTTATGCTGAAATTAGCCGGTGAGCTAAAACCCGACCAACAGACGGCCCTGTTTGCAAAAGTAAACAGTTATGTAAAAAGTATCCGTGTAGATATCGGAGATAAAGTATCGGCAGGTCAGGTTCTGGCGGTATTGGAAGCACCTGAAATCCAGTCGCAGGTAGCAAGTGCCAAAGCGAAATTGGAAGCTCAGGAAGCCATCTATTTCTCGACCAAAGCTACTTACGATAGAACGATGAAGGCCAACGAGACACAGGGAGCTATTGCAAAAGATGCACTTGACCAGATCAAGGCCCGTAAACTTTCCGATGAGGCTCAGTTGAATGCAGCAAGATCTGCCTATAATGAGATCAAGGATATCAACAATTACCTGGTGATCAAAGCTCCGTTCAGCGGAACAATTACAGATAGAAACGTGGATCTGGGTGCCTATGTAGGACCAATGAACAAAGAGCCTTTGTTGGTGGTCGAGAACAACCAGAAATTACGTTTAAATCTTTCCGTTCCGGAAGCCAATACCCCTTATCTAAAATTGGGTGACACCATCCGTTTCCACGTGAGATCACAGCCCCAGCAAAAGCATATCGCACTGGTTAGCAGAAAATCGGGAAGCCTTGATTTAAAACTCCGTTCTGAAAAGATAGAAGCGGATTTCATCAACAAGAATAATATCCTGAAACCGTATATGGTTGCTGAAACAACTATCCCTTTACAAAATACGGAGCCTACATTTTTTGTTCCTAAAACGGCAGTTGTTGAAAGCGGAATGGGTGTATACGTGATACGTGTTGAGAACGGGAAGACCAAAAATGTCCCGGTGAGCAAAGGACGTATAATGCCGGAGCAGGTAGAGGTTTTTGGAGAACTTAATCAGGGAGACAAAATATTAAAAATGGGATCGGAAGAAATTCAGGAAGGTACTGAAGTTCCGAACAAAGCAAATAATCAAAATTAAAAATAATCAAAATGAAAGTACAGTTAAAGTTCTTAAGTATCGTGGCACTTGCCACGGTACTTTTCATTGGTTGTAATCAAAAAAATAACGAAACAAATTCTGATAACCAAACTTCGTCAGTGGTAAAAAACAACACGCCTACAAAGGGCGACCACGTACCGAGTAATTTGGTTTGTATGGTTAATGATGCTTATATGGGCAAACAGCAGTTGGAAGTACCGTTTGAGGGGAAAATGTATTACGGTTGTTGTAAAATGTGTCAGGAAAGAATACCAACAGACGGTACTGTACGCTATGCAATAGACCCTCATACATTGGATAAAGTGGATAAGGCGACCGCTTATATCGTTCTTATCGGAGATAACGGCGAGGTAGCTTACTTTGAGAATGAAACTAATTATCAAAATTTCAAAGCAGTGAAATAGAGATTAAGCGGAGAACAATAATTTTTGTAGCACTAAAAATTAGGCGATGATACACACAGAAAAAACATTAACCGAAGTATTGGAAGTGCTGAAAGGCAGAGGTTACACAGAGGACTTTAATTTACTTGAAGTAAAGGATATGCACGACAAAGACGGCGGCAAAGTAAAAATAGAGGACTTGATTGTTGACAGGGTTTATCGTTTTGCAAGTCAGAACGACGTATCGGACGAAGCCATATTATACGCAATAAGTAACCGAAAAGACGGTTCAAAAGGCGTATTTGTAAACGGCTACGGAATTTACACGGACGAAGAAGCTACGGCTATTCTTGACCAAATCCCAATCAATACGGAGGACACAGAAGATTGGCATGGATAATTAGAACAAATTATTGAGAATAAGGAGAGTTACGGAAAGTTGAGAGCATTACAATAAACAATCAAAATTCAATTTTTTAAACATCAGAATAATGAAAAACAAACCAACTCTCTTAAAGAACATTTTAGCTGAAAAATGTCCCAAATGCAGAAAGGGCAATATGTACAGCCAAAAAACAATTTTCCCGTTGAGGACTATGATGAAAATGCCCGAGCGGTGTTCGCATTGCGGACAAAGAATGGAACCCGAACCCGGCTTTTATTATGGAACGGGGTATGTAAGCTACGGATTATCAATCGTACTAACGGTATTTAACCTTATTTGGTACGCTTTGATATTTGGAATTCACTTTTCTGACAACAGCCTTTTTTGGTATTTGGGAGTTAATATTTTCATATTGATTTTGTGCCAACCGGTAATGATGCGTTATGCAAGGGTTATTTATTTATACTTCTTTGTGAAGTACGACGATAAACAATTATGACACTAACTATTAAAATTGTAACCAATGAAATAGAGATTGATTTTTAAAACATCAGAATCATCTCCTTTCTATCCTTTTCTGTTTTTTGCAAATACACAAGGGTACTATTGAACGGAAATGAGTATCAGTACTAATTAGGCTAACACAAAGGTAAGCACATTACGCATTTTGGCAACCGCACAAAGCCAACAAAAAATGCGTAAAGAGCTTACCTTTTCAACCAATAAAAATTCCCCTTCTCCCACTTTTTTTTATTTTTTTTAGCCGACACGCAACCCAGTAAACAACGGACAACCAATAGCCACAGCCACTAACAAGGGTTTTGCAAGAGAGCGGGTTAAGTGCTTCGTATCAAACTTTTTCGTAAATTTGAACATTCGTGCTTCGTATCAAAGGTAGTGCTAAAAATCCGCTCCCTCGCAAAGCCCCGAACCGTTATACTAAATGGTCCACACCATCTGAAAATCGATGTACCAAGAAGAAAAGAAACATATAAGGTAATTGAGTAAATCTTCGTGGTCGCTGTAT
>CALMWS010000074.1 GCA_937870795.1 uncultured Bacteroidota bacterium
AAGGAAGAATATGCCAAATACAATGCATCTTTCTGTGGATATTTTCCCGCTGATAATCCTGAGTATAGTATGATAGTAATATTATACGAACCCCAGGGTGCCTTTTATGGAGCATCGGTTGCTGCCCCGGTTTTTAAAGCAGTAGCCGAAAAGACCATGGCCTGGAGATTTGAAATCGCTCCTGTGTTTAATGACACCATGGCCGATAAAAACATAGCCATGATGCCGGACAAAAACGTAGGTTACGGTGAGGATTTTCTTTCCTTGTTTGAGTATGTAGGAATGCCTTACAAAAAGAAAAGTCGCAATTCGTGGGTGAGTGTGGATCCATTTGAAACAAAAATGATTATCGAAGATAAAAAGATAGCCAGGAGTGCAGTTCCCGATGTTAGGGGAATGGGAGCCAGAGATGCCATGTATGTTTTGGAAAATCTGGGTCTTCGGGTATCCGTTTTCGGTCGGGGAAAGGTAGCAAGACAAAGTCTCTTGCCCGGAACCGGCATAAAGGGCCAACAAATTGAAATATATCTACAGTAAAAGATATAGCTTTTGGAAGCAAAAAAGTTGTTTGAAATATATATAGGCGATCTGAGCCAGGAACGCCGGGGAACACCGGAAGGTGATATCAGGGGCATAGCCCTCGATTCACGCAAGGTGGTGGAAGGAGGATGTTATGTTGCCATTAAGGGCAATGCAGCCGACGGACACGATTTCATTCCCCAGGCCATCGCTGCAGGAGCAAAGGCCATCGTATGTGAAAGCATGCCTGACCTTATCCAGCCGGATGTTTTTTATCTTCGGGTAAATGACAGTAGGGCAGCAGCGGCAAAACTGGCGCACGGATTTTTTGGCGATCCTTCTGCCGAATCCACGGTAGTAGGGGTTACAGGTACCAATGGCAAAACCACGGTAGCCACCTTGTTGCATCAATTGTATTCACGCTTAGGGTTCAAATGTGGACTCATCAGCACCGTAGAAAACATCATTGGTCAGCAGGTGATACCCGCCACACATACCACGCCTGATGCAGTAAGTCTGGCAGCCCTCATGAGGGAAATGAAAGACCAGGGATGCGACTACATTTTTATGGAAGTCAGTTCCCATGCGCTGGATCAGAAAAGGGTGATGGGCGTTCATTTTAAAGCGGCGGTTTTCACCAATATCACCCACGATCACCTGGATTATCACAAAACATTTTTGGCCTACATTCAGGCAAAAAAATTGTTTTTTGATCATCTGGAAGCAGGCAGCCTGGCCATCATCAACGCCGATGACCGCAATGGTAAAACCATGGTTCAAAATACAAAAGCAGATGTAAAATATTTTGCTTTGCACACCATGGCCGACTATCGTTGCAAGATTCTGGCCGATGACATTACAGGTCTTCAATTGCGCATCAACCAGTGGGATGTCAATTGCAGGATGTCGGGGGCATTCAACGCTTACAACCTTACAGCAGTGCTTGCAGTAGCTCATGGTTTGGGTCAGGACCAGGATGAAGTACTCAGCATTTTGTCGGGTTTGAAAGGAGCTGAAGGCAGGATGGAAAAGGTAGAAGATACCGTGCGAAACAGAACAGGCATTGTAGATTATGCACACACACCAGATGCCCTGGAAAATGTGTTAAAGACCATTGTAGCATCTGCGGGTAAAGACCAGAAGATCATCGCAGTGGTAGGATGTGGAGGCGACAGAGATGCAACCAAGCGCCCGGTCATGGCAGCTTTGGCAGCAAAATATGCCCACACAGCAATATTCACAAGCGATAATCCGAGGAGTGAAGATCCTGAATCCATTCTTGACCAGATGATGTCAGGATTGGACGAGGAGCAAAAGTCCAGGAGCCTGCGCATAACAGATCGATTGATGGCTATAAAGACTGCAGCCATGATGGCCGGTAACGGAGACATCGTATTGGTAGCAGGCAAAGGCCACGAGAAATACCAGGAAATAAAAGGGATAAAGTATCCCTTTGAAGATAAAAAAATATTGTCGGAAGCATTTTCCGGCCATATTTAAGATAGGTTCTATTATCATTCTCAGGTTGGTTTAGCAGTTGGGGTTAGTCACTGCTGATAAAGATCAGACAAACGAAACCACCAACTGCTCTTTTAAAGAAAAGGTATGCTCTATTATATATTTGAATATTTAGATAAACAATTCAACCTGCCGGGTGCAGGTTTGTTTCAGTACATCACCTTCAGATCGGGGATGGCCATGCTATTGTCATTGGTAATCTCGCTTATTTTTGGAGGCAGGATCATACGCTCTTTGAAAAGGATGCAGGTTGGAGAGACCGTAAGGGAACTGGGTCTTGAAGGTCAGAAAGAAAAGGAAGGAACACCTACCATGGGTGGTTTTATCATCATCATGGCCATTGTGATCCCTTGCTTACTTTTTGCCAGACTCAACAACATTTACATTGTGACGATGCTCATCAGCACCGTATGGCTTATGCTCATAGGTTTTGCTGATGATTACATAAAGGTATTTAAGAAAAATAAGGAAGGACTCAAAAGCACTACCAAGATTATAGGTCAGGTGGTGCTGGGTGTGTTTGTAGGTATGATTATGCTTTGGCACGATGGCATTACCGTAAGGATGACCCTCGATGAAGCACAAAAAGGAGGCTACGAAGTGGTCAAACAATATTCTACCATTATACCGGCCGTCAATGCCGCGCCGCAAAGGGTTGAAATGGCGTATGTAAAAACCACATTGACCAATGTACCTTTCTTTAAAGACAATAGTTTTGATTACAAAAGCCTGGTCTCTTTTATGGGAGACAATGCGGATAATTTATTGTGGTTTGTTTTTATTGTGATCGTGGTGTTTATCATCACCGCGGTATCCAATGCAGCCAACCTTACGGATGGTCTTGACGGACTGGCTGCGGGGACTTCGGCAATCATTGCAACGGTTTTGGCCATCATGGCTTATGTGAGTGGCAATACAATCATTGCAGATTACCTCAATATCTTCTACATACCGGATACGGCAGAGTTGGTGATTTTTGCTGCCTGTTTTCTCGGAGGTTGTATTGGATTTTTGTGGCACAACAGCTACCCCGCCAAAGTATTTATGGGTGATACCGGTAGCCTTACCATTGGAGGCATCATCGCCGTGATGGCATTGTTGCTGAGAAAAGAATTGTTGATTCCCATTTTATGTGGTATATTTTTGGTAGAAAACCTTTCCGTAATGTTGCAGGTGAGTTACTTTAAATACACCAAAAAGAAATATGGTGAAGGAAGGAGGATATTAAAAATGTCACCACTCCATCACCACTACCAAAAAGAAGGAATGCATGAAGCCAAGATTGCAGTGCGGTTTTGGATCATTGGTACCATACTCGGCCTTCTCACCATCATTACCTTAAAAGTGAGGTAAGATGCTCGAAGAATTGAAAGACAAATCCATCCTGATCATTGGATCAGGAGAAAGTGGAACCGGTGCTGCGGTGCTGGCCAAAAAAATGAAATACGATGTATTTGTGAGTGATGGAAGCATCATTCCTGATAAGTATAAAGAAGTTTTAGACATCAATGGCATACCCTACGAAGAAAAGGGACATACCATTGATTCATTGAGTAATGTTGGTTTGGTTTTAAAAAGTCCCGGAGTTCCGGAGGGATCAGCTGTGATGCAAAAGATCAGGCGCGCCGGGGTAAGGGTGATTTCAGAAATTGAGTTTGCAGCCTTACACTACCATGGTACGATGATAGCCATCACTGGAAGTAACGGGAAAACTACAACTTCGGGACTTTTATACCACCTGCTCAATGCGGCGGGCCTGAAAGCAGGACTGGCCGGAAATTATGGCGATAGTTTTGCCGGTTATGTAGCCGGCCAACCAGAAGCGGCTGTAGTGCTTGAGGTAAGCAGTTTTCAATTGGACGATATTGAAACCTTCAAACCCCACATTGCCATCCTGCTCAACATCACGCCGGATCACCTGGATCGGTACGATTACAAAATGGAAAATTATGTAAACGCAAAATTCAGGATCAACGGCAACCAGTCATCAGATGATTTTTTTATCATCAATGGCGATGATGCGGAGATGGGTATGTACAGGCAGAACCACGCGCTGAAGGGTAACGTCATTGAGATAGCGGAAAAAGATTATGTCGATGGTGTCTTCCAATTAAACGGAGATGCTTTTGACCTGACGATCAAGGGAAGGCACAACCGGTTTAATGCCAGGTGCGCCGTAGAAGCTTGCAGATTGATGGGCATCAGTGACGAAAAGATTGCCCTGGGACTTGCCACCTTCCGCAACCTTGCCCATCGACTGGAACCGATAAGAACGGTGGATGGGGTAGAGTACATCAATGACAGTAAGGCAACCAATGTTGATTCGGTTTATTACGCACTTGAAGCCATGGATAAACCCGTGGTTTGGATCGCGGGAGGTACCGACAAAGGAAATGATTACAGCGCCATTGAAGCCCTGGTGAAAGAAAAAGTAAAAGCCCTGGTATGCATGGGCGTTGATAACACCAAACTCGTGGAAGCTTTCAAAGGAAAGGTGCCCGTTTTGGTTGAAACCAATACAATAAAAGACGCGATCAGAGAGGCCGGTCAATTGGCAGCAGACGGAGATGTGGTTTTGCTTTCTCCGGCATGCGCAAGTTTCGATCTCTTTAAAAATTACATGGATCGCGGCGATCAGTTTAAAGCAATCGTGATGTCTTTGTAATCGGGATTATTTCCGGCAACAGGGGCAACACACACTATAAAAGGTAAGAAGACTACATTGACAAACGTAATACAGTTATATCATCAATTAAGAGGAGACAGGGCCATCTGGCTTATTGTGGCCTTGTTGTCGCTCTTTTCACTGCTGGCAGTGTACAGTGCTGCGGGTAGTATGGCCTTTAAATTGAGAGAAGGCAATACCGAATATTATTTGGTACAGCAGTTTATGTTTCTTTCATCAGGGCTGCTGCTGATGTGGCTTTGCTATAAATTAGATTACCAAAAGTATGCCAGATTTGCCCCTTACCTGATGGCACTGGCAGTTCCTCTTTTGATCTATACCATGTTTTTTGGTACAGAGATGAACGAAGCCCGCAGATGGATTACCATTCCATGGATAGACAAAACATTTCAAACCTCAGATTTTGCAGAAATCGCGCTGATCTTGTTTTTGGCCAAATCACTGGCTACCAAACAGGAATACATCAAAGACTTTAAGAGTGCATTTTTGCCCATCATCTTACCGGTAATATTGATTTGCGGCTTGATCGCTCCTGCCAACTTATCAACGGCGGCGCTGCTTTTTGTCACCAGTATTACACTAATGTTTATTGGCAGGATATCGTTGAAATACGTTTTTCTGCTCATCATGAGCGGTCTGTTGACGGGTTTTGCCATTTACAAAATTGGTCTTGCCAATCCTGAGTTTGTAAGAAGTAAAACATGGGAAACAAGGGTAAAGACCTTTCTCAATTCGTCGGACGAGGTTTATCAGATTCAGCAATCCAAGATTGCCATCGCTTCTGGAAAAGTATTTGGTGTAGGTCCGGGTAACAGCATCCAGCGCAATCACCTGCCTTATGCATATGCAGATTGTATATACGCCATCATTTGTGAAGAATACGGCATCATCGGCGGACTATTGGTACTTTGGTTGTACCTGTGGTTGCTGATCCGGTGCATCAACATAGTGACCAAAAGCCCGCGGGCCTTTGGGGGCATACTGGCCATGGGACTCTGTCTCAACCTGGTGGTGCAGGCTTTTGCCAACATCAGTGTATCCGTACAGCTGGTGCCGGCAACAGGGCTGACCCTGCCCCTGATCAGTATGGGAGGTACCTCGCTGTTGTTTACCAGCATCTCATTGGGCATCATTCTCAGTGTGAGTCGCAATGCAGAGCAGGCAGAAATCGAGCGCATGGAATTAAAAGCAATGGAAGCCAAAAATGAAAGTAGTAATTAGCGGAGGCGGTACGGGAGGCCATGTTTTTCCGGCCATTGCGATTGCAGATGCGATCCGCAGACAGCTGCCCGCTGCTGAAATTTTATTTGTTGGTGCCCGGGGTAAGCTGGAAATGGAAAAAGTGCCGGCTGCAGGTTACCGCATCATAGGACTTGACATTGCAGGCATGCAAAGAAAGCTTACACTGAAAAATCTTGTCTTGCCGGTGAAAATATTGAAATCACTTTTGCAGGCGAGAAAGGTGGTCAGTGATTTCAAACCCGACATTGCTGTTGGGGTTGGAGGTTATGCAAGCGGCCCGTTGCTCAAGGTGTGCTCCTGGATGGGTGTGCCTTATGTGTTGCAGGAACAAAACAGTTATGCAGGCGTAACCAATAAAATATTGGGAAAAAAAGCACAAAGAATTTTTGTAGCCTATGAAGGCATGCAGAGATTTTTTGATGAAACAAAAATACAATGGACAGGCAATCCTGTGAGAGCAGAGATCGCCCAAAGTAATTTGACAACGGAGGAGGCCAGGGCAAAAATTGGGGTCGATACAAATAAGAAAACTACACTTGTATTCGGCGGCAGCCTGGGGGCCAGAACTTTGAATGATGCCATCGCGGCCAACAAAGCCTGGATAGAGGCGAATCAGGACATTCAGTTTATTTGGCAGGTTGGTAAACTGTACTACAACGAGTTTAAAGAATCTTCAGTAGCAGAATTGCCAAATGTGAAAGTCTTGCCTTTTATCGAGGACATGGCAACCGCGTACAAGGCCAGTGATGTAGTCGTGTGTCGGGCAGGCGCATTGACCATTTCGGAACTGGCTCTGGTGGGAAATCCATCAATTCTAGTCCCCTCTCCAAACGTTGCAGAAGACCACCAGACACACAATGCCATGTCATTGGTAAAGCATGGTGCAGCCCTGATGGTCAAAGATGTGGAAGCCCGCGACCAGCTCATGCCCCAACTGGCTGCGCTGATCAGGGACGAAGAAAAACAAAAAACACTGACAAGCCATCTAAAGGCATTGGGTAAAGCCGATGCAGCTGATGTGATTGCCAGAGAGATAATAAATATTGCAAATCAGTATAAAGTAAACAAGGCTTGAATCCGGCAACACTGACATCGGTCTATTTCATTGGCATCGGTGGTATTGGCATGAGCGCCATCGCCAGGTACTTCCATACCCGTGGCATTGTCGTGGCAGGATACGACAAAACGGAAACCAGCCTTACGCAACAGTTGCAGGCAGAAGGCATTGATGTCAACTATACCGAAGACCTCGATGTGTTGCCGCAAAAGATCGACCTTGTTGTGTACACACCTGCTGTACCCAGGGATCATAAACAATTGGTGCACCTGCTCAATACAGGGGTACCCGTGATGAAAAGGGCCCAGGTATTGGGTCTCATTTCACAACAGCAGAAAACCATTGCGATAGCAGGCACCCATGGCAAGACTACCACTTCGTCGATGGTAACACATGTATTGAAGAGCTGTGACGAATCGGTTTCTGCTTTTCTGGGCGGCATCCTCAGCGGCTACAATACCAACTATTTTCTGGGCGACAGTGAATGGGTAGTAGTAGAAGCGGATGAGTTTGACAGATCCTTTTTGCACCTCACACCGGAGATTGCGGCCGTCAATTCCATTGATCCGGACCACCTGGATATTTATGGTACAGCCGATAAGGTGACTGAAGCTTATATAGCCTTCATACAAAAGACACGGCAGGGGAGCACAGTGTTGTTGTCGCAGCAAGCAGCCAGTGATCTTGGCCCTGAGATAGTAAACGCATTGCGTTTGCAGTACAAAGTAATGACTTATGGCTTTGACGAAGCCAATGATATTAAACTTGAAATCAAAGGGGTAGAGCATGGCAAAGTCATCTTTGATTTTTTCAGTCCGATGGGCAGCATTGAATCAATAGCCAGCAGGATGCCCGGCCAGCACAATGTATCGAATGCGGCTGTGGCTATTGCGGTGGCACTGCTGCTTGGAAAAGATAAAAACGCTATAGCCAACGGTGTAAGTACTTTCAAAGGAGTGAAACGTAGGTTCGAGTGGATTGTTGATGGACCCAAAGTTTACATCGATGACTATGCACATCATCCCACAGAATTGAAGATGGCCATTGGTGCCGCAAGAATGATGTTTCCGGGTAAAAAATTGCTGGGTATTTTCCAACCCCATCTTTTTACAAGAACCCGTGATTTTGCAGATGGTTTTGCAGAAGAACTGGCAAAACTCGATGAAGTCATTCTTATGGAAATTTACCCTGCGAGAGAAGAAGCCATCGAGGGTGTCAATGCTCAACTGCTATTGGATAAAATGAAACACAGCCACGCAGCATTGATGGACAGGCCACAGATCCTGGAGCTTATAAGCCGCGGTGATTTTGATGTGGTAATGACCCTGGGTGCAGGCAACATAGATACGCTTGTGCCGGAGATTCAAAAAATACTGACCGGTAAAAATGGATAAACGCATCGACATACCGGTATTGCGACAGCGCATCCTTTGGACCGTTATCATGGCGAGCATTGGTATTTTATTTGTGTTGTCTGTACAACGCAAAATGGAGGTTGAAGTGCAGAAACTGGAGGTAGTGATCAAACCCATCAAGGGAAAGAGAAATCTAATCACTCCGGGAGAGGTGAAACAAATATTCAACAGGCATACCGGATATGATGTGACCCAAACGGCGGTTGAAGACATAGAAGTGAAAGCACTTGAAGCCCTTTTAAAAGCAGATAAAAGGATAAAAAAAGTAGAAGTATTCATCGATTCAGACAACAAACTCAATGTATGGATTGTGCAAAGACAACCCATCGTGCGTGTGATGGATGGAAGTAATCGCAGTTACTACATCGATGAAGACGGAGACCAGGTGCCCATTGTGGAAAAATCTGCGATACGGGTGCCATTGGCCACCGGTCACTTTGAATTGTATCAGGAAGATAAATTCAAGTCCGATAAAAAAGGAAAATTGAAGGAAGTCTTTGAGGTATCGAAAGCCCTCTTTGCCGATGAATTTTTATCGGCACTGGTAGAGCAGATCGATGTGACAGAAAACGGAGAAATAGTATTAATACCCAAAATAGGCAGACAGGAAGTAGTACTGGGAGACGCCTCCAATCTTGAGGAGAAGTTTGACAACCTCAAGATCATGTACAAAGAAGGATTGCCAAGAGAAGGGTGGAGAAAATTCAACGTATTAAAACTCAACTACAAAGGCCAGGTAGTGGCCCAGAAGAGTAATGAAACAGCATTTATTAACTAACTAATTATAATACCATGAGTACTAGTTTGAATCCACAAAAGAGATTTGCCTGGCTCACCGACAAAAACACCAGCAAGCAGCCATTGGCGGTAGCCCTTGACATAGGGACTACCAAAGTATGCGCCATCGCCGGCATGATGGATGAATTCGGCAGGCTCGAAGTGGTGTCATACGGTACTGTAAAATCTGAAGGTGTAGCCCGTGGCGTTGTGTCAAATATCGACAAGACGGTCAAGGCCATCAGAGAAGCAGTAGACATGGCAGAGAAGACAGCGGGTTGCAGGTTTAAGGTCGTTCACGTCGGCATTGCAGGCCAGCACATTAAGAGTCACCACCACATGGGCTACCTCACCAGGGCAGACCACAATGCGGAAATATCCTCGGAAGATGTGGAAAGGCTGATTAAAGACATGTACCGCATCGCCCTCCCCCCGGGTGATAAAATTCTGCACGTGATTCCACAGGAATTTACCGTGGATGATGAAAAAGACGTGGTAGATCCCATCGGCATGTCGGGACACAAACTCGAAGCCAATTTTCACATCATTACGGGACAGATCACTGCTTCCAAAAACATCATCCGATGTATTGAGAAAGCAGGGCTCGACATTGCAGACATAACGCTGGAGCCCATCGCATCGGCATGTGCCGTGTTGAGCGACCAGGAGAAAGAAGCCGGTGTGGTATTGGTTGACATTGGTGGAGGCACTACAGACATCACCATCTTCAAAGACAACATCATCCGACATACAGCCGTGATTCCCTTTGGTGGCAACATCATAACCGAGGATATCAAAGAAGGATGCACCGTGTTGGCAGATCAGGCTGAAAAGCTGAAGGTCAAATTTGGTGTGGCCCTGGCAGATATGATCAAAGACAATAGAAGAATCACCATACCCGTATTGAAAGGCAGAGAAGCCAAAAGCATCTCTGAAAAGAACCTGGCCAAAATCATCCAGGCGAGGGTAGAGGAAATCTTTGACTACGTGTTGTGGGAAATCAAACGTTCGGGATACGAAAACAAACTCATCGCAGGCATCGTGCTTACAGGTGGGGGAGCGTTGCTCAAACACATCGAGACCCTGGTGGAATTGCATACCGGTATGCCTGCCAGAATTGGCGAACCGGTTGAGCATCTGGCCCATGGTTATACCAAAGACTTGTCGTCGCCCATCTATGCTACTGCCATAGGTTTGTTGAAATATACCATCGACAACCTGCCTGATAAAGTGTATGTAGAATACAGCAATCAGGAGATGGCACAGGCAGAAGTAGTGACAAAGACTACACCTGAAATTCAAAACAACAGCAATGATGATTTTGACGATGAGGAAGTAGAAGAAGCGGTAGAAAGGGCAAGTGTAGAGTCTAAGTTTTTGGGCTTCATGAAAAAAATCGGAGTCTACGCCAAAGACTTTTTTGAACCTACTCCGGATCACGAATTATAACCATTTACACAACTCAAAATTAAGAAGACATGAAATTTAATATACCTAATTATAATCATTCCATCATCAAAGTCATTGGTGTTGGAGGCGGAGGAGGCAACGCAGTAGGCCACATGTTCCGCCAGGGCATCGTAGGGGTAGATTTTGCCATCTGCAATACAGATGCACAAGCCATGGAAACAAGTCCTATCGAAAAAAAGATCGCGTTGGGTCCAAGCCTTACCGATGGTAGGGGAGCGGGATCCAAGCCTGAAACGGGCAAAGAAGCATGTATTGAATCCATTGATGAGATCAGGGGCTTTTTGTCAGATGGCACCAAAATGCTTTTTGTAACCGCAGGCATGGGCGGAGGTACCGGTACCGGTGCAGCTCCCATCATAGCCAAGGCGGCCAAGGAAATGGGCATTCTTACCGTAGGCATCGTCACCCTTCCTTTCCACTTTGAAGGCATGCGTAGAAAAAGGCAGGCATTGGAAGGATTGGAAAATCTGAAAAAAAATGTAGACGCCATCCTCGTAATTTCCAACGATAAGTTGAAGGAAATGTACGGTGACCTGACGCTTACACAAGCTTTTGACAATGCAGATAATGTTTTGTCGACCGCAGCAAAATCCATAGCGGAGATCATCACCGTACCGGGATATATCAACGTTGACTTTGAAGACGTTAACTTTGTAATGAAAGATTCAGGCGTGGCCCTCATGGGTTACGGCGAGGCTGAGGGCATGGATAGAGCGAGAACCGCCATCCACATGGCATTGACCTCACCGCTGCTCGAAGAAAACGACATCCGTGGTGCCAAACACATCCTGCTCAACATCACATCAGGCAACAAGGAAGTAACCATGAGTGAGATCGGAGAAATCACCGATTATGTGCAGGAAGAAGCAGGCTTTGGCACCGACCTCATCTGGGGCAATTGTATGGATCCGGCATTGGGAGATAAGATCAGTGTTACCGTTATTGCAACCGGCTTTGAAACGGGCAGCAACAGAGTCAAAACCGTACACCACGAGCCCAAAAAAGTGGCTTTGGACGACGAGCTGGAAAACGTAGCCAACATTGATTTTTACAGCGTCATGGATGCCACACCATCGAGCAAAACCATCGAGTTTGAGCACGATGAGGTCATGAAGATCAAAGAAACCATCACCTTTAGCGATCCCATCAGAGATCGTAAGGAAGCGGAGGAAAAACACAAAATGCAGGAGTTGGAAAATGCCAGGAGGATGTACAATCGTTCGACCACTACCATGCCACTGGATACCGCCGAAAACAAGGAGATGGTAGAGAAGATTCCCGCCTACAAAAGAAGGGGGCTCATGCTCGATGACGATGATCAGGTACCAGTGGTAAAAGGCAACATCAGCACAACGGTGTACGTAGATTCTGAAGGTACCGTTGTACAGACAGGCAATTCGTTCCTTCGGGAAAAAATAGATTAAGAGTTTGTAAAATCGCGGGGCGGATGTCCACCCTCTGTCCCGCGTTTTTTTTTGAAACCAACCGGAAATCGCCCTCCCTGAGAGGAGTGGCAGAACTAAGATTTTCGTCTTTTTATATAATCTTACCTTTTTATTGAGATTGGTTTATTGTGCCCCGGTTCCACAGAGGTAGCCCGACCTTTATGGAGCCGGGGCAGTTTTTTTTATGCAGTTTTAGAGGATATTTAAAAAATTGGGTCAAATACTTTTTGGATTGCTTCTTTTGTTATTTCTTTATTCCAAATTCAGACCTTATGGCATTTCGCAAACTCAGAGAAAACGCAGAACTTTCACTTTGGGAAGCCCTCATTCCAGTAATCGTATTAGTAGCCTTGTTGGCATACAATGTACTTTTTGCATACAATGGTAAAGTCAATGCAGATGATGACCCCCTTGGCGGTTCAAATCAGTTTTTACTGCTGATAGGTGCAGCGGTAGCGGCCATTGTAGGTTTTTACAACCATGTGGAATACGAAAAAATGATTGAAAAAATTGGTCTTAACCTCAAAGATACTACTGAGGCCATTTTGATCTTATTAATGGTGGGTGCACTTTCTTCTACCTGGATCTTGAGCGGCATCATTCCTACCATTATATATGTGGGCATACAATTACTCAGTCCAGTGATTTTTCTGCCCATTGCCCTGATTATTTGTTCGATTGTATCCTTGTTTACGGGATCGTCGTGGTCTACTTCTGCTACGGTGGGCATTGCCATGATTGGCATTGGTACTTCTTTGGGCATCAGTCCTGCTATGGTGGCAGGGGCAGTGGTGTCGGGTGCGTATTTTGGCGATAAAATGTCGCCACTTTCTGATACTACTAATCTGGCTCCGGCTATGGCTGGCACCACTTTGTTTGCACACATCAATTACATGAAGTTTACTACCTTTCCCACATACTTCATTACTTTGATTTCTTTTATCATCATGGGCTTTACCCAAAATGCCAACGGAGTAGGGGGAGATGAGATCAAACAATTGACAGCTGCCATCGATGCCAAGTTTTACATCAGCCCGGTTTTGATGATCGTACCTGTGCTTGTCATCGTAATGATTGTGAGAAAAACCAAGCCCCTCATCGCACTGCTGGCAGGCACGTTGATGGGTGGACTGTTTGCTGTGATCTTTCAACCCTCGCTGGTAGCTGAAGTAGCCAAAGTACCACAGCTGGATTTTAACGCTGCTTATAAGGGTGTAATGGAAAATATGGTAACGGATACCTCCATTGAAATGAACAATGAAAAACTCAATTCTCTGTTTGGTACCGGTGGTATGAAAGGCATGTTGAGTACCATCTGGCTCATCATCTGTGCCATGGTATTTGGCGGTGTGATGGATGCCATTGGTGCCCTGGCGCGCATTAGCAAGGCTTTGTTGAGTATGGCGCATTCTATTTTTGGCTTGTTCTCCAGCACGGTGGCTTCTTGCCTGACCATGAACCTTACTGCATCTGATCAGTACATTGCCATCGTAGTACCTGGTAAGATGTTTGCACAGGCCTACAAAGACAAAGGACTCGATCCGGTAAACCTGAGTCGTACACTTGAAGATACAGGTACAGTTACATCAGCTCTGATTCCCTGGAATACCTGTGGTGCCTATCAAAGTAAGGTTTTGGGCGTGGGGGCAGAGCACTATTTCATTTATGCCATCTTCAATTGGTTAAGCCCTATCATGACCCTGACGTTTGCCTATTTCAGAATAAAAATAAAATACCTTACTGAGGACAAGAAAGTATAAAGAAAGAGGCCGCTTAAACAACGGCCTCTTTTATTTTAAGAAATGATCTTTCCAAAACAATCGCCAAAGCCTATGCGGAAGCCATCGTCGTCATTGTATGCGCGGATATTGATGGCATCGCCGTTTTGTAAAAACTTGCGCTCCTGTCCGTTGCTCAGAGCTATAGGCTTGGTGCCTCTCCAGGATAATTCCAGCATCGACCCAAAGCTGTCTTCTGTGGGCCCGCTAATGGTGCCACTTGCACACAAGTCACCCACCCTGAGATTGCAGCCGTTGACGGTGTGGTGGGCGAGTTGCTGGCACATGTTCCAGTACATGTATTTAAAGTTGGTCTTACAGATGGTGGTCACGCTCCCATCTTCGGTGATGAGGTCGGCTTCCATTTGGATGTCGTAATTTTGCTTGCCCTCAAACTTGAGGTAGGGTAGCACCTCAACGGTTTGTTCAGGACCTTCTGTGCGAAAAGGCTCCAGGGCTTCCATAGTCACCACCCATGGTGAAATGGTAGATGCAAAATTTTTACCCAAAAATGGGCCCAAAGGTACGTATTCCCATCGTTGAATATCGCGGGCAGACCAATCGTTGAAAGTCACCATGCCAAAGATGTGATCAACTGCTTCTGAGGTTGAAACTGCTTCTGCCAATTTGTTTTCTTTGCCAACAACGAAGGCCATCTCTACTTCTATGTCGAGGGTCCGACAGGGGCCAAATTGAGGAGCCTCTCCTTCATTGATCTGGTACTGTCCATTTGGTCTTTTGATGGGTGTGCCTGAAGGAACGATGCTGCTTGCCCTGCCATGGTAGCCTATGGGCATGTGCAGCCAGTTGGGCAACAATGGATTGTTGGGATCTCTAAACATCTTGCCCACATTGGTGGCGTGTTCGATGCTAGAATAAAAGTCGGTATAGTCTCCTATGCGCAGGGGCATACATACCTCCACTTCATCTATGGGTGTAAAGATCATTTTAAAGACACTCTCCGAAAACCTACCTTCGAGGATTTTGCCTTGTATTGCCTTGCGCAGTGGGGTAGTGACTGCCTTGCCAAGGGCTATAAAATCATTGAGGTATTGATTGATGAATACTTCCTCCGGTATGTGGGTAAATTCTTCAAGGCCCATGATGTGGATGAAACTGCGCACATCAATGACATAATCGCCCAACCTGCTTACTACGGTGTAGTGGCCATTTTCCAAAATGATACCAAACGGAAGGTTTCGTATGCTGAAGTCTGATGTCTTTGAATATTTGAGCAATTGTAATATATCCATACTTATTTTATTGTATTAAATTTTTCCTGAAAATGGATACTGAAACTCCATCTCTCCAAAAATCCCAGACCCTGATCCCTGTAGTTGTTGTTGATATCCGCATGATTTATTAAAGGAAGAAACAGCGATACATAGTCACTTACGGATAACCCCAGTCCTGCGCTGTAAAGGTTTTTCATCTTCCACTGGTTATTGGAAAGTTGCCGGTAGATTCCACCGTCGCCATATACAAAAAACCGGAAGGATCGGGTAACGGTGAAGAGGTCGTAGCTCAGATTTATACTGGCTGCAAAATCATTGCTCAGCCCAAGTGAAGAGGTATTGGAGGGAGCATTTTTAAAGCCACCTCCCAAATTCCCTGTCTGGTTGTTGAGGATGCCGTTTTGATTTTTGCGCGCAACGAAAACACCATCATATGCATAGTCATTCCACCCTTGTGCAATCAATGCAATACTTCCTTTGGTGATGTAGTCAGAATAATTGGTACTCTGCCTCTCATCGTTGGAAATAAATTTGGAAGCCCATAGTCGAACCGAAAAATTGCGTTTCATACTGGTTCTCCATGTCTGTTCAAAGGCGGCAGATAATTTCACAAAGCGGTGTTGTTCCCTAAATATATTTTCATATCCGTATCTTTCAATTTGAGAGTTAAATGCCCAATTGTATAATGTTGATCTTTTTGTTTGATCATATCGTACTCTGAAAAGATTTGAATTGAGGTGAATAAAATTTATTTTTCTACCTTCATAAAGTGCAGTTTGTTCGCTGATGAATGCATATTCAACATTTACCCACTTGTGATTCTTGAAAGTAAATTTTATCCTGGGACTGATTCTATGATAATCGAGCGTATAGTCATCGATTTCGTTGGTATAATAGTGAAACTTTTTATAGGTTAGGATGGGTGTGATCTGGCTGATCTTTCCTTTATTAAGTCGGAAAGGTTTAAGAAAACCGAGGTACCAGTTGAAATCATTCTTAAACGAAAAATAAGGATTGACCACGTAATAAACTGCCTGTCTTCCTTTATTTTGATTAGACAATGAAAAGCCAATCATGTGGTTGCCTTTATCGGTATACCGGTAGCTTGGATAAAACGACTTTTCCGATGACCTGATGGCGCCACGCGATAAAAACAACAAATTGTCGAGCTTTGCGTACCTGTTATCATCCACCACAATTCTTGATTTGGCAAGGCTGTCTTTTAAGTTGAGTGAAACCGCATGCATGTAGCGATACATTTTACCTGAAGAAAGGCTTTTTTTGTAATCAGGTCTATATAGCTGATAGGTCAAGCCCTTATTGTCCTTTTCAATTGAGGATGTCAGCCTTTTCTTTGTGAGGGCCATTTCAGGCACCTTAGCCGTGCTGATAAACGTAGCTCTTTTTTCGCTATTTGTATTAATTTCTTCAACAAGGGCTCCGGATAAAATAAAATAAAGAGGAGATGATTTTAGCATGACCAGATAGGTCCAGGTATTACCATCCAATGGCTGGGGCAGCCAACTACCTAGATAAATATAGTCCTCGTCATAGCCAAAATTTCCACATCTTTTGGGCAAGTCAAGCACAAAAGATACCTGGACACTCTTTGCTCCTCTAGGAAATGCCTTGAAGTTTTCTTGTGTTGCATCATAGCTTCCCTCGAGGGTCTGACCATCTGCCGTCCATACCAGTTCTTTATAGCCGCCCAAATCTTTGGCAGAGGCAAAATAAATACATGGGTTAAATTGTTTAAAAAATGAATCGGCTAAAAGTGTGTGTTGACCAGCATATCCATTGGGGCCCAACCTGAATCTTATAGAATCCTGCGAAACAGGTAAGTAATAGGTGATCGTACCTCTTATGGTTTTGTGGTCAACCAATTCCACTTCTGCCTTACAATCCTGACCCACTAATGGGAGGTAACCCAGACACAAAATAAAAATCAGCGCAACGGTAACAACGGTTATTAGTTTCATTGCCCCATCAATTCATCCCAATATTCAACTGCCCTGCGGGTGTGCGGAATACAAATGCTCCCACCTACCAGATTGGCAATAGAAAACACTTCAAATATCTCTTCTGTTGTCACCCCCAATTCATGGCAAGTACCCAAATGGTATTTGATACAATCATCACACCTCAATACCATTGAAGCCACCAACCCCAACAACTCCTTAGTCTTTTCAGACAATGCTCCGGATTGATACGCCTGGTTGTCGAGACTAAAAAATCTTTTTAATACCAAATTATCCTGACCCAAAATCCGGTCATTCATCTTCTTACGGTACTCGTTAAATTCATTTACCATATTTTCTCATTTAATTGTTTCAAACCCCTCTGGCCCCTAACTAGCCCCTAGCCCCTAATCCCTAGCCCCTAACTAGCCCCTAGCCCCTAATCCCTAGCCCCTAAACCCTATTCTTCTGATTCCTCACCCTCCAGATAGAAACAATCATTCTAAAAGGCACTAATATAATAGTAATGATGGCCGACGTACTGAAAAACAAATATTCGTATTTAGCATATCGGGCCAGGCTAAGGCGGGTATCCAGATGCGCACTTTTTACCATGGGTTCAAGCCCCACTTCGTCAAGCATCCTTCTAAAATCATAGGTATCATCAACAAGCCACAGCATCAACGGGATGGAAGCAAAAACGAGGATGAATTTTACCCATAAATTGTGTGAAAAGGGTGTGAGGCGCAATAAAAACAAATACCGGGTATAAGTGATAAACAGCACTATAAAGGCGTAATTGGATTCATAATAATGAAAATTGTCGCCATAATAATCATGGATGGGACGCATGACCAACAAGGCAATGGCCACTGCCAGCACCCAAAAAAGGATTTCAGCTAACCATTTCCATCGACCGGGCTGAGTTGACTTTGAATCAGGGATATACATAAAGCCAAAGGTACAAAATTTGCCTTTATTGCACCCACTACCTGAGCAAGGCCGGGCGATGATATATCACATTTTTTTATCTTTGTCGCCCTATGATGACAGAAGATTTTTATTTACCGTATATAGCCAACGCCGTTGGTGTGAAAATGGACCAGGTCAAAAAGACCCTGGATTTGTTGCAGGGAGGGGCCACCATCCCTTTCATTGCCCGCTACCGAAAAGAAGTGACCTCCCACCTGGATGAGGTAAAGATTGCTGAAATCCAACGGGCTCATCAAAAACTGGATGAATTGGTATCCCGCAAACAAACTGTGCTGGAAGCCATTGATTCTCAGGGTAAACTCACTCCTGAGCTGAGGGAGAGGATTGAAAAATGCATGGATGCCATCGAATTGGAAGACATTTACCTCCCCTACAAAAAGAAGCGAAAAACCAAGGCCGATGTAGCCCGCGAAAAAGGTCTGGACGAATTGGCACAACTCATTTTGGCGCAAAAGGATAAAAATATCTTTTCTGCAGCGGGTAGATTTATCAGCGATTTGGTAGCCGACGAAGAAGAAGCACTCCAGGGTGCCCGGGACATCATTGCCGAAACCGTCCATGAAAACGAAAATTGCAGGGATTATCTGCGCAATGTGTTCAGAAAACACGGGGTGATCAGCTCAAAAGTTGTAAAAACCAAAGCAGAGGAGGCAACGGTGTACAAAGATTATTTTGAGTTTTCGGAACCCGTCCAACGCTGCCCGTCGCATCGGTATCTGGCCATGATGAGAGGAGAGCAGGAAGGCATGTTGCGGGTATTTATTGACATCGATGAAGAGCGTGCATTGGATTGGTTGCACCGCAAATTTATTTTTACCAGGGGTGAAGCAGCCGATCAGATTTCGATGGCCATCGCTGATGGTTATAAACGTTTAATGGTGCCATCCATTGAAAACCAGATTCGCAATGAATACAAAGAAAAGGCCGATGAAGAAGCCATAAAAGTGTTTTCAGAAAATCTGCGACAACTATTATTGGCGGCTCCCCTGGGGCAAAAGGCTACCCTGGCCCTTGACCCTGGTTTCAGAACAGGATGTAAGTTGGTTTGCCTCAACGAAAGGGGGGATTTGATCCACCATTCCACCATATACCCTCACCCCCCTCAAAACAACTGGGCCGAGAGCCAGGGAGCTATTCGTGCTCTTGTTGACCAGTACAAGGTGAGCAGCATAGCCATTGGCAATGGCACCGCATCACGTGAAACGAGAGACTTGGTGGAAGGCATACGTTTCGACAGGACTGTTCAAATATTTGTGGTCAGTGAAAGTGGGGCTTCTATTTACAGTGCATCGGATGTTGCGCGGGAAGAGTTTCCGGATAAAGACGTGACCGTAAGGGGAGCGATTTCCATAGGCCGGCGTTTGATGGACCCTTTGGCTGAATTGGTGAAGATCGATCCTAAAAGTATTGGTGTAGGGCAGTACCAACACGATGTTGATCAGCTGCGTCTCAAGGAATCATTGGATCTCACGGTAATGTCGTGTGTCAACAGTGTAGGCATCAACCTCAATACAGCCAGCAAACATTTGTTGATGTATGTATCAGGACTTGGACCCACTCTTTCTCAAAACATTGTAAAATACAGGGAAGAAAAGGGTGGTTTTACCTCCAGACAACAACTTAAAGAAGTACCAAGGTTGGGAGACAAAGCTTTTGAGCAATGTGCCGGATTTTTAAGGATCAGGGAGGCTGCCAACCCGCTTGACAATACAGCCGTGCATCCGGAGTCGTACGATGTGGTTTCAAGAATGGCAAAAGATTTGGGTGTGGAGGTTAAAAATCTGGTGGAAGACCCTGTGCTTCGAAAAAAAATTAACCTTGCAGCTTATGTAACAGAAAAGACGGGTTTACCTACCCTTCAAGACATCATCAAAGAACTGGAGAAACCGGGCTTGGATCCAAGGGGTGAAGCCAAAGTATTTTCTTTTGATGCTTCGGTAAAAACCATCGAGGATGTAAGGGTAGGGATGCTGTTGCCGGGCATAGTGACCAACCTTACAGCTTTTGGCGCCTTTGTAGACATTGGTGTCAAACAAGATGGCTTACTCCATATAAGTCAGATTACCAGAAGGTACATCAAATCACCTGCTGAGGTTTTAAAACTGCATCAGGAATTGAATGTCAAAGTGGTGGAAGTAGATGTGACCCGTAAAAGAATTAACTTATCCCTGCTCTGATCTATTTTACATTGCCCATCTTAATCAATTCACCGTTTAAGTTGACAGTGCCTCCTCCGGCAGGTGGCAACAATAGCGGAATGGAAGACGGTATCAATTTGTAAGAAGGCACATTGTTGGGAAACTGTACGCTGAGTCCCCCGATCACCTTTTGAATGGCCACAAGGTCAGATACGGTGATAAGGCCGTTGCCATTGACATCTGCAGCTAATTTTTGAGAAGCCAAAGCGAGAGGCTGGGTACCCAATATGTGATTTCTGATGGTTACCAGATCGGTCACAGTGAGTAGCGAACTGAAGGCAGAGGCAGTAGACTCCAGGACGATTTCTGGATTGCTCATTTCCGGAATCGTAGCAGATGGGTAAACAAATTGATTGGTACCGCCAGTCAGTTGTGTGATGTTATAACTTGGGGAAGTGGCTCCAGCCGGCCTCAATACATAAGACACCCCTTGTGGCAGGGTAGGGCTTTGAAAAGATACACTCAGATTTACATTGGATGGGGGTATGGCTTTTGTACCTCCCGCAGCGATGATGACATTGTCGAGGTTGTTGAACAACACATCATAATATACAGACTTATTTGGAGTAATCACTGCAAACATGGGTGTGCCGGTCCACAATCCAAATGTACCATTCATATAAGGGATGATGGCTGTGAGCGCTCCACCGTCTGCACTGATGCTTGGAAAAGTAAGTCCGTGCTTATTTTTATAACCTATTACCTCAGGATTGGTATCTCCCACTTTGTTGGTCAACTCAATAAACTGGACATTGCCGGTGCCGCTGCCCCATTCCACATATTTTTGTTGAACCGATGGTGCAATGGCATTACACGGCGGACAATTGACGAAAAATATCTTAAAAACCACCACTTTGCCTTTATCGAGGTAATCGGCATACAGCTTGTGTACCTTGCCTCCTGTATCGGTGACGGTGAAATCAGGAGCAAGCTGGGCAAAAGAGCTTAAACAAATGAAGGTGAAGAAAGCCAAAAGCAGTGATCTCATTACTCAAAATATTGGCGGGTAAAATAAAATTTTGTCAAATATATATGAAAATCAATGAGTTGTCAAGGCTTTACGGTTGATAAAGCACTGAAAATGACGGCATTTTATTTAAAAACCATGTTGACAAAACAAAATTTGGATTTTAATATTGAAATTAAAATTTATATTTGACAATGATTTGTGTCGATAAATCATTTCTTGAGTAGAACGCAGAAACCTTCGCAATACTAAGGGGTTTTCAGCTACGATTTATACACCTTTCTCTGGGCGCTTTTTCCGTTATAAAACGTGTTTTGCTTGTTTGTGGAAAGCAGAATTTCAATCCAATCAGGTATTCAGGTTGAATACCTGAAAGATTGTTATTTACCCCTCAAATAAGTCAGGCTAAAAAAAAATTGCAATCCGTTGTAACGAATCGAAGCTTGAAGTTCTCATAACCAAAAGTCATAAATAATAAATAATTGTGGAAACCAATGCCAGGGATAAACATACATAAAATTTTGCCGTTCCTTATGATCCTCTTTTTGGGGGCATGTGCCAAAGATTCGGAGACAACAACCATTACCATTGTCAAGGATCCAACCCAATACATTATCAGCAATAGTGAGCTGGTAGTGAATGCAGAGGATGAGAATGGAAATCGAGTCGATGTCCTTTCTGCTAATTTCAATGACAGCCTGCAAATGATAGCCGGTCAATCCTTTTTTTATTTTAAGGGTCAGAATGTCAATAAAGACAATGAGCTTTTAAAGGTAACGGATTATCTGGGTCATGAACACCAATTTAGAATCCAATCCATTGAAAATGAAGTGAATTATAGAAAAATAAATTTATTTATTAATAAACAGGAGAGTTCGTTTTTTGACAATGATCCAACACTTTTTTTTATCGGTAGCCATAAGCTAAGCTTGCACTCGAACAATTATTCTGTAGACGGTACCACTCCCTATAATGGTCGTGTAAAGATAAGGTATAACCTTTTTGACACACAAAATAAAAACCACCTGAACTGTTTGCCCGGAGGAAATACTATGTGGGTGGATAACAGTAGAAAACTTATTCACTTCAGACTAGCCTTCGATTTTACATTATTAAGCCAGGATAATAAGAGTATACAATTAAAGTCTCCTGCGAAACTTATTTCAAATTATGCTAATCGTGGAACACTTATTTACTACAACAAAGAGTCAGGGCTTTGGGAATTTGTGTCGAACTACCAACCAGAAAACATCAGTCAATTACCAAAACCAGGAACCTATGCCATCGCAGACCTGCAGGATGCTTGCTTATTATCCGGGCAATGGTATAATGATGATCTGCCGGTGCAGAACGGTATGCTTACCTTTTCTTCTGGTGACTTTGGAGCAACAATCCATACTTCCAATTCAGGCAAATGGCAATTGTGGGTGCCCAAAAACAGCACCTTAACAGTGACCATGGCAGGCGATTGCGAAACGTTGGAAGAACAGATTATTGTTTCAGGTGATGACATTCAAAAACTTCCAAGATTTAACGCTACGGGCAGCTCTGGTCGAAAAATTTTGATATCCGGAACCTTTTTTGATTGTGATTTGGATTCGATGAAAAGTGGATTTATTGAATTGACATCAGCAAGTAATAAGAAGATACTTTTAATCCAATCCGGCAGTTTCAATCAACCATTCTCTTTGTGTAAAAATGAGGCTTACACGTGCAGATTTTTCGATAGCAATATTCAGTTTTCATCAAGCTTATGGTATTTGGACAAAGATGAGATCCATTTTGGCACTTTGCCCATGTGTGAGGAATTAAAGGATGATTACATGGTATTTAGTGTGGACAATGACCAATCATATTATTCGGATATATCTGTGGATTATAGTCCTACAGTACTTCAAATTTCGGGAAAAAGGCAAATCAATGACCCTGGCTTTAAACTCAGTTTTGAGCATCAGGGCTTAGTTGAAACGCTCAGCAATGAGGGAGGAAACATTGTGTGGCATGATGATCAGTTTGGTGGTTATGGCATTGACGTCAATTGCCCTTCTTCGTCAAACTGTGGCTTTGAAACCATCACCATCAACTACCTCAATAACCAGGATGATTATATACGGGGAATTTTTGAAGGTCGGTTTTGGTCAAAAATCTTAAACATAAATAGTGCCGGCTATACAAGAATAAAAGGTGAATTCCAGGTTAAAAAATAAATATTGGACGACCAGCTGATCATATTAGGATGTAAAAAAGGAGAGGAAAAGGCTTTTCGACAATTGGTAGATAAGTTTGCCGGGCAAATTATGTCTATCTGTATCAGGTATCTCAAGGATACTGCTTTGGCCAAAGATGCAACCCAGGAAACATTGATTGCAGTATTTAAATCCATTCAACAATATTCAGGGTCTGGTATGTTGGGAGGCTGGATCAGTAAGATTGCTGTTAATGTTTGTTTGAGAGAGATCAGGACCAGAAAGGTATTTACAGACATTGATTCTATCGAATTGGGATGTACAGATCATCATCAAAATCATGATTTGTTGGAAGCCGAAGACATTTTGAAATTGGTCAATGAAATGCCTGAAACTTTGAGATTGGTATTTAATATGAGTTTGATAGAAGGATACTCTCACCTTGAAATAGCTACTTTGTTAGGTATTTCTGAGTCAAGTAGTAGGGTGTATTTGCTTAGATCAAGGAGTTTTATGAAAGAAAAATTGACCCACAACAGCGGAAAAGGGGTCAAAATCTTACATTTTAAATAAACGTGTTATGAGTTACAAAGAAGAAGAAATATTAAAAAAGCTGAGGGGCTGGGAAGCTGAAGTTGATAAGGAAGAAATCTGGATCAATGTAAAGCACGCCATACCTGCAAAAAAGAAGAGAAGGCCGGTTCTTTTTTTCTTTTTAGGAATAGTAGCTTTGGGTGCATTGTCGTTTAGTGGTCACTTTATTTTTAAAGAAGTATTAGCATCCGGCAATTCTGATTTTGGCAAAAAGAGCAATTTTTCCGATTCCAACCTCTCTCAAATTAATGAGCCGTCGACAAATGATAAGATGAAAACAAAAGTAGACTTGTCGACCGGTATTAATTACAATGGTATGAATATATCCGCAAGACCAGAATACAATAAGCATGGTAAAAATAAGTTTATTGAATCTACCTTATCGAATAACAGCACGGCATTGACCAACGAAAATAGAGAGGAAGATCTATATGTGTACAATCAGCAAATCGAATTTTCACCCTCGATCAGTAGAAGAATTGTATTGTTGGAAAGTAATAAACAAAAAGAAACGCTGCCTGAAGTAGCAATGACGAAAGCAGAAATCTCCAAAAAAGTAGTTTCGAAGTATCAGGATTTCGAATCAGGATTTGGCTATTCTATTCCGTTGTTTGTAGAGGTAAATACTTCTGAGCCAACTTATGTGGGCAAATATCTTCACGGCAGGGTACAATGGCTGAGATGGCAGTACATTCACAAGATCAGCAACAGATTTTCCTATGGAATGTCGTTGCAATTGTTGAAAATGGCAACAGCTGTTGAGTATAAAATTAAACATACAGAGAAAATAGGCATCGTTGATACAACACAAATTATTATTGACCCATCGGGAAAACTCATTCCTGTTATTGGTAATACAGAGGCAATTGTCATTACTGAAAAGCAAGGGACAAATTATTTATCTGATTATAAACTGACCATCATGCCTACAGTTTCCTGCTATTGGCCAATTAGTAAAAATTGGTCTTTGTCACAAAATTTAGGTCTAGGTACCGATGTACTTCAAATAAATGACCGATTGCCGTCCTATCTAATTACACAAAATGAAAGTAGTCCAAATAGAAAATCTGGCATTATACTTTGTCCTCAATTATTTTTAAGTCAAAGAGTGTCATGCAACCTCAATAAATTTACTGAAGCGTACTTGCAATTTTCAGTTTTGTACAGGACAGAAAATTTTGCAATTCCCGGCTTGCCGGGCGCACACGACGTGGTTATACCTGCAGTAGGTTTAGGCTTAACCGTTCGCAGATCTTAAAATAATATCAATAATCAACAAAAATCTATAAATATGAAAAAACGAATACCAATACAAAAATGGTTCTTAATGATGATGGCCATTGCGACTTTTGGCACCATGGCTTCGGGGCAAATTGCGAATTGTAAAAATGCGATCACACTCTCTGTTGATATCTCTTTTTGCGGAGTTACTGTAAAGGTCTCAGAGATCGACAGCAGTTCTTCAGATTATGATCAATTGTTGATATCAAATAATTTGTGTAATGGTTTGGGCATTCATGAAGTTACCCTCACGGCTTTAAAATTTAATGGCAACAGCAGCACGTGCACTACCCAGGTAAATGTAGTGGATATGTCAGCTCCCGTACCTGTAAATAAAGTGCAGTTAACGGTGGAGTTGGACAGTAATAATCAATACATACTGACGCCTGCAGATTTAGATTTGGGATCTTTTGATAATTGCGGCAATGTTTCACTTGCCATTTCTGAATCACTACTTGATTGTACGACACCAAGTCCACTAAGCGTTCTTTTTACTGTTACAGATGAGGCAGGAAACTATAATCAAAGCATTTGCTCTGTCACTATACTCCAAAATAGTAACAGACCGGCCACATTGACTTGTAAAACATATACGGAAATTGAAATTAAAAGATTTGGTTTCGTTGAGCTTACCGCTGATATGATTTTAACTGGTGGAAACTATGCCTGTACATCATTTTACAATTTTGACTTGTCCTATAATGGAAATAGTATAGCCTCTCACAACTTTAACTATGGAGATGTTGGTAAAACCTATATGGCTACTGTGACCGATGCTGAATTTCAATCAACTTGCCAGGGACAAATAAAGCTGATCAAAGCTGTATGTGATTCTTCAGTTTATGTATGCGACACCAAAAGCAGATGTACACCGGTCGGCGATTGCAGTTCGGGTCACACTCTTTCAGATGATGTTGAATGGCCTTGCGAGCTACACCTCTACAATGCTCCTTATTCGCTATACTTGAATCCTGATATTTACGCAATGGCCCAGTTTATGGGTGTGGCTGTTGATAGCATTAAGCCCAGATTTGATATAAGTAGTTGTGCTATTTTGGGGGAAAATATTATGGAGAATACTTTTATAGAAAATGATAGCACATATAAAGTAAGGAGGAGGTTTTCGTACAAAAATTGGGCTACTCCCAATGTACCTGAATTTAAATACGATCATTGGATTTGGCTTCATTTATCACCCAATTTTGCTTGTGATATTTGTGATACCCAACCGTGGAACACCCCAATAAATGGCTGCTTCACCGGGCACTCATCAACAGATGCCGTTGAATGGCCGGCTGATATCACCATTACAACCACAGAAGCTTCCCCCTACGATCTAAGTATTAATCCTGATGTTCATCCAAACAATGCGGGTCCTATGTTGAATCAATCTTGTAGTAATTTATCCATGACCTATTATGACATTGTTGATTCTCTTAGCCCTTCTTTTTATAAAATTAATCGGCATTGGTCAATATTGAATTGGAACAATTTGGTTGAGTATAAATTTACCCAAGTCATTACCGTCAATGCAACCACTTCAAATCAAAGAAAGATATGTATTACTGACCTGAACAATATCCCGGTTAAAGATGTGGAGATAGGCAATGGCGTAAATTTGGGCGCTAATAATTGCCTGAATTTCACCTATAGCCCAGGCCAATCGAATATGGCTCCCAAAAAAATGGATGGGGAATTCTACCAGGGTATTGATATTGCAGATGCTGTATTGTTGTCAGAATATATTTTGAATAACAAGTTGTTTAAAGCCTATCAACATTTTCAATTGAATGTAGATAAAATGCAGTCAATTGATATGAATGATGTAAAAAGTCTAAAAGACCTGTGGCTTAGGAAAAATGTAAGTCTCCCCTTCGATGGCCCCTGGAACCTTTTTAGTGCCAATGATTATTTTTATCGTGGAGCCTATGTAACCGAATTGCCCCCGGCTTCGCCATTTGAATCACTGCAATTCAAAGCAGTTAAAATTGGTGACATAAACAATGATGCCTTAATGACAAATTCGATTGATGTTGAATTCAAATTTGGATTGGAAGATCTATTGTTGTATGATGGCGAGAGATACAGCATCCCTGTTGTTAGTCAGGTTTCAAGTAAAATGACGGGCTTTCAATTTGTTGTGGAAAAAAGCCCTACCTTTACCCTTGACTCTATTTCCAGCGGCCATTTTCAGAATATTGATATCAATCTGGTGGATAATCAATACCGGATAATGTGTATGCCCACAGAAGCTGCATTGATGAGTGGAGGTGTATCTTTGAGTCCTACTATGGAATTGTTTAAACTTCACATCACTTCAAAAGCCAACACTGTTTTGTCAAGTGTACTGGAACTCATCCCTAACGAGGGGTTAATCATAGCAGAAACCAATAAGATGAAACCTGTTCTCAACTTTGACGAGGTCATTCCTACGGCCACCTCCGAACAATATCATGAAGATGTGTATGCTTTCCCGAATCCTGCTGTCAACAAACTTTCATTGATTGTGCCACCTGGATTTTCAATCCAACAAATTGAGGTTTGTGATATCAACGGACATTCAATGGACATTACTTTTGACGAAAGGGATAGGTCTTTTGCTACCCAGAATTTTGTTCCTGGCTTTTACATTGTCAAATTGAGTACTTCCAACGGAAATGTTAAGTCAATTCCTTTTGTAAAAAATTAACTACACTTAAATTTTGAGTAATTAAAAAGGGGCAAACGCCCCTTTTTTTATACCCCCACTTTTTCTGGTTGCCTGAATACCACGGTGCCATCAAATACATCCAACAGTATCTTGCTCTTGGGCACGATTTTGTTGATCAGCATCTGTTTACTCAAAGCATGCAATACTTTTTTGGTAATGACCCTTTTTAATGGCCTTGCCCCAAATTCAGGCTGATAACCTTCGTAGGCCAGCCAATCTAAAAATTCGGGTGTGTACTCTACAGATATTTCCTGCTTAGCCAGGGTTTCTTCCAACTCGTGCAATTGGATCATCACAATGGCAGCAATGTCTTTTCTGTCAAGTGGTCTAAACATGATGACTTCATCAATCCGATTGAGAAATTCCGGACGTACCATGCCTTTCAAAAGTGCAAATACGGCTTCTTTTGCCCTCTCTGTGGTCTCTTCCTCCTCACCAGGTTTCATCTTTTCAAAATTTTCCCTGATCATATCAGATCCCATATTTGAGGTCATGATTACAATCGTGTTTTTAAAATTGGCCACCCTTCCTTTATTGTCTGTCAACCTTCCGTCTTCCAATACCTGCAAAAGGATATTAAAAACATCCGGATGTGCTTTTTCTATTTCGTCCAACAATACCACACTATAAGGCTTCCTTCTCACGGCTTCGGTCAGTTGGCCACCTTCATCATAGCCTACATATCCCGGAGGAGCACCTACCAGTCTGGAGACACTATGTTTTTCCTGGTATTCACTCATGTCTATCCTGGTCATCAAATTTTCATCGTTGAATAACATTTCTGCCAATGCTTTTGCCAACTCGGTTTTTCCCACGCCGGTGGTACCCAGAAATAGGAATGAGCCTATTGGTTTTCTTTCGTTGGATAATCCCGTTCTGCTCAGTCGGATGGCATTGGATACGGCTTCTACTGCTTCATCCTGACCTACCACTCTTTTTTTAAGCTCATCTTCCAGATGAACCAATTTTTCCCTTTCACTCTGCAACATCCTGGTAACAGGGATGCCCGTCCACTTGCTCACAATCTCTGCAATGTCTTCGCCATCAACTTCTTCTTTCATCATCAACTTGCCCTGCTCCTGCATTTCTGCCAGCCTTGCCATGCCCGCTTCTAATTGTGCTTGCACTTCTGGTAGCTTTCCATACCGGATCTCAGCGGCAAGACTGTAATTGCCTTCTCTTTCTGCCCTTGAACTATCAGATTTTAATTTTTCAATTTCTTCTTTGGCAACCTGTATGCCCGACATCACATCACGCTCACTTTCCCATTTGGCTTTTAACCCACTGCGCTGTTCTTCCAAATTGGCCAAATCTTTATTGATTCTTTCAAGTTTGATCTTGTCTTCTTCTCTCTTCATGGCCTCTCTTTCTATTTCCAACTGTCGGATCTTTCGCTCTACTTCATCCAGTTCTTCCGGCATGGAATTCATTTCCAGACGCAACTTGGCAGCAGCTTCATCGATGAGGTCGATGGCCTTATCGGGTAAAAAACGATCTGTAATGTAACGACTCGACAATTGAACCGCAGCTACCACTGCTTCGTCGGTTATACTGATTTTGTGGTGGGTCTCGTACCTTTCTTTTAAGCCCCTAAGTATTGAAATGGCATCTTCTTCTCCGGGTTCGTCGGCCATCACAATCTGAAATCTTCGTTCCAACGCCTTGTCTTTCTCAAAATACTTTTGATATTCATCCAAAGTTGTGGCACCAATGGCCCTCAGTTCACCCCTTGCAAGAGCCGGTTTGAGGATGTTGGCAGCATCCATAGCCCCCTGGGTTTTGCCTGCACCAATCAATGTATGAATTTCATCAATGAACAAAAAGATACTTCCCTCAGCCGCGATTACTTCATTGACAACAGATTTGAGCCTTTCTTCAAATTCTCCCTGATACTTAGCACCGGCTATCAAGGCACCCATGTCGAGGGCATAGATTTCTTTGTCTTTTAGGTCAGATGGAACATCTCCTTCAATAATCCTGTGGGCCAGGCCTTCAACGATAGCTGTTTTACCTACACCGGGTTCACCAATGAGGATGGGGTTGTTTTTGGTCCTTCTTGCAAGAATATGTAAGACCCTCCTGATCTCTTCTTCTCTGCCGATAACGGGATCGAGTTTGCCTGTTCTGGCTTTTTCGTTGAGGTTAACTGCGTATTTGTTTAGGGCATTGTAGGTGTTTTCTGCAGACTGCGATTTAACTGTACTTCCCTTGCGCAATTCAACGATGGCTGCTTTTAATGCTTTTTCTGTAACACCCTGATCTTTTAACATTTGTGATACAGGGTTTTTTGATGATACTACAGAAAGCAAAAGGTGCTCTATGGCTACAAAATCATCACCCAATTCTTTCATGGCAATGCTTGATCTTTGAATCCATTCTGTGGTTTCTCTCGACAAATAAGGATTGGGTTCAGCACTGCTCAACTTAGGCAAGGCTTGCACCATGGCATCTATGGTTTTGTCAATTATTGCGGGATTGAGTCCAAGTTTTTTTATAATAAACGGACTTACGTTGTCGTCTACTTCCAAAATAGCTTTCATCAAATGGGCAGGTTCTATGGCCTGCTGCTGATACTGCATGGCAAATTGCTGCGCACGTTGAACAGCTTCCTGGGCTTTGATGGTAAATTGATTGAGGTTCATGGATTTTTAATTTATAAACATAGCATCAAAACTGTGCCATGCTCCTATTTCTGTCATTGTGTCTCTAATTTCGAAGTGTCTGATGTCAAATTGACTTTCAAGGCCTTACAAATCTGCATTAATGGCATAAAAAAAGCGGGCCTGACCCGCTTTCTTTTTATTTAATTTTGAGTTCTTCCGGTACACTGGGTGGTATAGAAGTGCAAATTTCCTTGCCGCTACTATCCATAACGTGCAATTCAACCCTGCGGTTAAACTTCCTTCCTGAATCATCTTCCGTATTGGTTGCAATAGGGTGGTCTTCACTCGATGCTTTTGTACTAATTCTTGAACCATCTATGCCCATGGCAACCAGCGCATTTTTTGCAGCCGCTGCCCGCTCATTTGAAAGTCGAACATTGTAATCATTGGTTCCCCTGGCATCAGTATGGGCTACCAAGAGCCCAGTAGTACCACTATCTTTTTTAAGGATGGCAGCCATGGTGCTGAGTTCTGTATTGGCAGATGCAGTAATTTCAGCCTGGTCAAAATCAAAGAGGATCCAGTTGAGATCGCAGTGAGGTGCTTGTTCCACCGGTGCTGCTGGTGCTGGTACTGCTGCGGTTGTAGTATCCACCGGGGCAACGGTCGCACTGCTTTCGGGTTCTGATGGTTTATTCTGACAACTTTTCCACCATAAGAACAGGGGAATCAACAAGAGTAACGGCAGCAACCATTTCCAGTTAAAACCAGTTCCATCTGCAGCAGTTGCTGCTACTGGAGGAGGAGGCGCAGGTATCTCAACTTTGGGTGCTGCGGCTGTGGGCAATTCTACCTGGCTAGCCAAAGCGGCTAATCCGGCTGCCGCAACAAGAGGTACAGCTGATCTTGCAAAATCGGCTCCATTAAACATCATCATGGCCAAAATTTCATCCCTGCTTTTTTTAGGGCACGACCTGCCGATTTCATTGTGTTCATCCATGTTGCCCGTATGCTGTTGGTGGTCACCACCGCCAAAAAGCAATAAAAAATAAACTCCGTGCGCCTCTTCTACCTTGTAACGCTGAGGAATGTCCTTGTTCTTTAATATGGCCTTAATACCCCTAATCATTCGCTCTTCATCGGGATACGCTTCCGATCTCATGATTATTTCGTCTCCGTTGACCCAGGCGAAGTAATAATTGCCATTGGGGTGCTGAAAAGTTATAAATCCGGGGAATTCGCTTGACTTTTGGTCGATTCTCGCCTGATACTCTTTACAAATCAGGTAATCATCATCGCGCTGTGTAATCATGTTGCTTTGTTTTGGTTATAATATAAAAGTAATAAACTTATGCTGAAAAACAAAAATAATTTTGTTATTTTCCCGAAAAAAGCAATAGAAATACGAAAAAAATGGAATAATTGTTCTTTTATTCTAATTTTAATGCAGCTGTGGTAGTTGAAAAAAAGATGAGCCCAATACAAACTATTGGTGGTAAAAACGCGAAAATGAGCATAACCACAAATGCAATTCCAAATATCACTGCATGGATGGACATTACACCTTTTAAAATCCTGGGTTCAAGACCAGCTTTTGATAAATACAAGATGATCAGTCCTCCCAGTAAACACAATAAGGTTAAACATGCACTTACTGATATTAGTAAATCTTCCATTGACCTATGAAAGCCAGCACCCATATCAGATTTATAATTTTGCATAAGGTCTACCAGCTGCTTCTCCGTTTCATTGACAGGATTTGGATCTGAAAAAAAGCTCAGACTGTGTAGGCCCGCTGTTAACAGAAGTAATATCCAGGAAAGGGTGATGGCTGTTTTTGCGATTTTATTCATTACATACGTTTTTACAAATCTAATTTATCTTTTAATTGCATAGTACCGTAACATGGAGACAATTTTAAACGCCATCTGAAATGATTCCTTAATTTTTTCAGATAAAAAAAAGACATAGAACTAGCATCCCATGTCTTTTCTTATGTCCTCAGACCTTATGGACAGAAGCCTTGTTTTTTAACTTTTACATAGTCGACTATCTCAGGTTAAGGTGTATCTATACATTCATCTGGTTTCAAATGAATTGCGGATAATTTTAAACCAACTATATCTTACCCTCAATTGAAAGAAACCCTAGTTCATATCTTTTCCCATCTTGAGTTTTTCGATGGCAGATTTGAGAAAGGTTTTATTGGCTTCATCTGGGGCTACCATTAAAGCTTTTTCCGCAAATTCAAGGGCTTCTTTGTACCTGCCATTGGCTGATAGTCCGCGTACCATGCCGGCCGGTGATGGCCAATCTCCTCCGTGGTGTTTGTAGTTGTATTCAAATATTTTTAGTGCTTTGTCTTTCATACCTGCACCAAGCAATTGGCGTCCATACCCGTGAATCTGGATAACATCGGCAGTAGGATGTTTGATCGCCTGGTCCATCATTGCTTCTGCTTCAACAACCTTACCCATCTTTTCCAAAACTGAGGCCTTAGCGGATAGGGTAGTGAAATTTTTCTGACCTACAAATGTCCCCGATATGGCCTGATCTGCCCAAGTCAGCGCTTGTTCCAGATTGGTGTTGTTATTTACACAAAAGTTAACCGCTTCTATATAGTTCTGCCAGTAAAAGCCTTTGTTCCCTTTCAAATCTTCACGAAACTTTGCTAGATAAAGATCATTGCCATTGGGCAATGAAATCTCCATGGGAATGGCTAAGTTTTCCCACCTCAGTTGCAGTGTGGTTGACTCAGGTTTGCGATTGGTAAATTCATAGGTAAGCCATTCGCTAAATGGGGCACTCACCGGACTCACTTCAATCCTCAAAGCATCGTCTTTGGCATCGTAAGAATAACTGCCCCAGGCGGTATTGGTTTTGTTGAAAATGAGCACCCAAGGCATGTCTTTTTGCGGAATGATGTGAAAACCATAGCTGCCCGCAGGAATAGCCTTGCCATTGATCAGCATATTATGTGATAATGTAATTACGGTGTTTTCATTAGCCCCTGCTCTCCAGGGAATTTCCGCAGCACTGCCAATGTTGTTTTTTTCCATACCCCACGGAACCAGATCACCCCAAATCTTGCCTGTCCTACCTTTAACACCCGGACTATTGTATTTCACATCCACATGGGCCAAACTGCCCATATACTGTTTTACCTCGCAAATTTGATTGTCTCCGCTGGGGGGATTTATTAGTTGTGCTTTACCTGCAAATGTTAGTAACAACAATGAAAAAGCAACTAAAATTGATCTCATAATAAAAAATGTTTTGATTCTGTATCTAAAACGTTTTGTGTTCATATAAGGTTCTTTAGTCATGCGTTTATTACACCTTTGATGTCTAAATTCTTATTGCGCAAATCAAGCCCTCCTTCTATAACAGACTTCAAATTTGTAAGATAAAATGTCCATCCTTCAAGACAACCCATATGCCACTTAGCCCTACTATTTTCATCATCAGGGATGTTGATTTGTGTCAAAGACACCCTTGTATTCCTTCCATACATCTCAAGAAGTAAATGTACCTCCATCGAGGTGGCTTCATTCCCGGTAAAAGTGAAGGCAAAATTTTTATTACCATCCGCTTTAAGGATTTCTCCTCTTTCCAACGTGGTATCGGGCCAGCCATGCCACATAAATGCATAGTGGTCTCCCATCATGGCTTCCTCCTGCAGTCCCAATTCCACTCCCATCCTATTATAAACACAGTTTCGCAGAAACCACGATTCCATGCCACCTCTGGTCGAAAAGCAGGAATAAATTTTTTGTGGATCGGCAGCTACTACAATACTTTTCGTGAACCGGGTCCAATCGTAGTGCTGCATGTCATTGTACACTGTGAAGGGCTACACGATTGCCCTCCGTGTCAGAAAATACAGCCATAAACCCATATTCATCACTGATCTGTGTTTTGGGTACAAGAATTGTTCCCCCGTTTGCATTGATGCGGTCAAGTACAATTTGTAAATCTGGATTGGCATTGAGATAAATCAAACAACCTGTTGTTCCCGAAGGTTGGTAAAAATCAGGGTGGTAGACCAATGCTCCTGTGGTATCATTCATCATATCTGCTACAGGAAACATCCTCATTTTAATAGCGGGATTGTCCATCATTATGAGTTTTGTGTCAAAGATGGCTTCGTAAAACTGTTGCGATCTGTCTATGTCAACAGTAGGAATCTCAAACCAGGAAACGTGGTGCATGGTGTTGTGTTTAAATGAAACGTTTTATTATCAAGGCAATAAAGATATATTAGCGCTGCTGCCCTTGTATTTATTTCTATTAAATTTTCGACCAGTGTAGCCTAATAAGCCTTAAACGAACCTAACCAACACAGCCAAATCTACCTCCACAAGCCCAAAATGGTGCCCATGAGGGTAAGCGCCACAATGCCATATCCCCCATTGATCCACATCAGCCTGGCAGGTTTGTGTTCAAATAGACCATAGATAAAAACAAAACAAATAACCCAAATTCCCGCCAAAAAACCGGCAGTTGCTCCCCAGCTCACATCGGTCTTGTGAGCACATACACCTGTACATTCGGCAGGTGTATCGGCCAAAAACATGCCCAGGTTGACCGCAGCCACCAATGATAAAACCAGTGCCCACCCAAATATTTTGGATGCATTGCCCTGCTTCAATTTTTCTTCGGTCAGCCCATTGTCCTGCATCCACGCATTTCCAAATAGTTTAGGAGAATACCAGATGCCTCCCAAAATAAAAGCTGAAAATCCGGCAGCCAATACTGCCCACCAATTAATTGCTATCATATCACTTTTTTTGTCAAAAATCTCCTATTGACAAATGCGCACAAAAACCGTAGGCTTGAAACCGGATTTTTATATGACCAAATCGGAATTTTTTTGGACCACCTCATCCAGCACCTCGCGAATGATTCGACAGCCTTCTATTATTTGGTCATCCTCCACAATTAAAGGGGGAGCTATCCTAAAGCTGCAATCATTAAAAAGAAAATAGTCGGTCATGATGCCTCTTTCCAATAACTTTCCAACAACAGGCCCCAACCAACTCTTTTCTTTCAATTGAACTGCCATCAATAATCCCGCAGATCGAATTTCTGATATGGCATCGTGGGCAAGCTGAGACTTAAACAATGCTGCTTTGTTCGCCACTTTCTCCATCAGGTCGCTGCTAACTAAATACTCAAGCACAGCCGCCGATGCTGCCACGCTCAATGGGTGGCCCCCAAATGTGGTAATATGTCCCAATGCCGGATCATGGGCAAAACTGTTCAAAAGCCTGTGATCGCCAGCTACTGCTCCTATGGGCATTCCACCCCCCATGGCTTTGGCCATGATCAGCAGATCAGGATAAATGCCATAATGTTTATGGGCAAACAATTTTCCGGTCCTCCCAAAACCAGTCTGTATTTCGTCAAAAGCAAGCAATACTCCCTGTTCTGTACACCTATTCCTAACGGCATGGAGCCAATCAGCATCTGGCAATCGTACTCCGGCTTCTGCCTGAACCACCTCCATGATTAGGATGGCCACACTTTGATCTATCTTGCCAAGGTCTTCCATTGCGTTAAAACCGATGTGATCAACACCTGGTAGTCCAGGCATAAAAGCAGAGGTATAGTCTATATCGCTTCTCAGACTTTCAGCACCCAATGTACTGCCATGATAGGCCTGCTTGCAAGACAGCACCTTGTAACGACCTGTGGATTTCCTGCCTGCCTTCATTGCTACTTCTACGGCTTCAGATCCACTGTTGGTAAAATAGACCGTCTCAAACCGATCGCCCATCACTCCTGCAAACCTTGAGGCAAATCGAATCTGTGGCGACTGGATGTGTTCGCCATATACAGTTGTATGCAGGTACTTTGACATTTGATCTGCCAGCGCTGTCATTACCACCGGGTGTCGGTGACCCAATGAACTCACCGAAAAACCGGAATCGAAATCCAGGAAACGTTTGCCTTCATGGTCATAAATATACATGCCTTCGGCCCGCTCCACTTCAATGATCATGGGCCATGGACTGGTTTGGGCTACGTGTTGCAGAAACTGGGATCGTTTACTGGGCATATTCCTGATTTTATGCAAAAATAAAGCTGGACAGCTCCAAATACAGTATTTTTCTTCAAAATGTAGCTTTCCTGTTTTTACCCTAATTATTATTTGTACATATTTGCATCTCTCAATTCAAATCATGAGCAAACATTTACCCTTCTTTAGGATGGTTTTTCTCATCCTTTTCTTCAGCTTCAAACTGGGAGCGCAGCAAATGATGCCCTTGCCCCTTAATGACCTTTCTGCTTTCAAACCACAGGCAGGAAACTGGAAAGTGGCAGGCAGTGTGACCAGCCCATTTACCAAAGACAAGGAACACCATAAGCTGGACTATACAGCCGGTGCCGGCATTTTGGTTAACGACAATGACGCCCAGCACAACAGTGCCCTAATTTCAAATTTAGAACACCAGGACCTGGATATAGAGTTTGAGTTTATGATGCCGGCAGGCAGCAACAGTGGCATCTATTTGCAGGGCAGATATGAAGTGCAGTTGTTCGACAGCTGGGGTAAAGCGGTACCGGACATTACGGATTTAGGGGGCATTTACCGCAATTGGGAGTCAGATCCCAAAACGGCTTATGCTGGAAAGGCTCCAATGACGAATGCCGCCAGACCACCAGGCATCTGGCAAAAGATGTTTATATCTTTCAGTGGTCCTCGTTTTGATGCCAATGGTAAAAAAATAAAAAACGCAAGATTCAATAAAGTTTTGATCAACAATCAGTTGGTTCATCTCAATGTAGAAGTGCCGCAGCCTACCGGTGGCCCAATTGAAAACAACGAAGTAAGCAGAGGCCCACTTATGATCCAGGGCGACCATGGATCTGTGGCATTTAAAAATATCAGTTACCGCACCTTTGAGGATGCCAAAGTAGAGGCAACCAACGTAAGCTACAAATATTGGAAAGGACCGTATGAATATGACGATGATTTTAAGAACAAAAAGGCGGATCTTACCGGTAAATCACCCGAAGGAATCACCTGGGACGTATCTCCGGTGAAGGACTTTTTCGCCCTCCAGCTTACAGGCGATCTTCAGATTCCTATTGACGACAATTATTACATTTCCACCATTTACAACGGCAATCTGGCCATTTACATAGATGATCAGTTGGTGAAAAAAATATCTCGTGCCTGGGATTGGGACAGACCTGCCAAATCCACCATTATGCTCAAGGCAGGCAAACACAAAATCGACGTTTATTTCTGCAGAGCAGATGCCTGGTTGCCACCGGCCATTGGTATATTCTTTGAATCTGACAAACTGGCTTTACATGGCATCCATGCCAGATCATCATTGCAACCCCGGGAAACAACGTATCCTATTTTGGTTAAGCTGGACAGCAAACCAAAAGTACTTCGGGCATTTCTCGACTTCAATGGACAACGAAGTCAAAGGCTTACCCATACAGTTGGTGTAGGTGACCCTTCCGGCATCCATTATGTATACAACAACAGCAATGGCTCCCTCGCTTGTGTTTGGAGGGGAGAGTTTGTAGATGCTACACCAATGTGGCACGATAGGGGAGACGGTTCATTTAAGCCTTTGGGTGATGTGGTTTTTCTTACCAACGAACCACAACTGGATGTTGTCACAGACCCTTCCAGCCCTCACCCCAAAACGTATGAAGAAGGGAGATTTAGGTCGAGAGGATATACCATTGACAAATCGAGCGGAGCCCCAGTATTTCATTACGAGTTGGATGGAATGAAAGTACAGGATATGTGTTTCCCCGATGCCATGGAAAATACGTTGATCCGCGAAATTAAAATCGAAAACACCGTTCCCGGCACACGTTGCAGAATTGCTTATGGCAATGAGATTCAAAAACTGGAAAGCGGTCGGTACCTTATCAATGGTCGATACATGATAGAACTTGCAGACCCATCTGGAGCAACTTTGCGTAAATCTGAAGGTTTCGCCGAATTATTTATCAATGCAGGTAGCCTGCCCATTCGTTACAAAACCATCTGGTAATATCCAAATCAAGATAAAATGACAAAAAGTATATATATAATAATCGCGATTTTATTATGGGTGATCATACCTAAAAAAGGAATGGCACAAGACGACCCCAACGCTCCTGCGATTGACAAGGCTGCTTTGCGAGTACCAGGCGAAGATGACTATTATGCCATCCGCACTATACCTACCCCGGAAAACGTGCTGATTGAGGGTGGAGGTGTTGCTGTACTCCCCGATGGTTCGGTGGCAGTGGCAACCCGTAGGGGAGATGTTTGGGTAATTGGCAATGTAGAAGGAGCTGGAGGTCAGCCCCCACACTACACATTGTTCGCATCGGGATTGCACGAACCGCTTGGCTGTGTTTACGCCAATGGCTCTCTTTATGCCGCACAACGAGGGGAATTGACCCGCTTACAGGATACTGATGGCGACGGTTATTGCGATGTGTACGAAACCATCTACGCCTGGCCATTAAGCGGTCATTACCATGAATATAGTTTTGGTCCGGTCATGGGTACCGATGGTAGTTTTTTCGTGACCGCCAACGTGGCATTTGGAGATGAAGAATGGTGGAGAGGTGAAAGCAGAGTGCCAATGCGCGGCTGGACCATGCGAATAACTCCCGATGGAAAAATGGAACCCTGGGCAACTGGCATGAGATCACCTTGCGGCACAGGCATGGTCGATGGTGAAATGTTTTATGACGACAATCAGGGAGACTGGATTGGTTCAGGTGCTATCTGGCATGTTAAAAAAGGTGCATTTACAGGACATCCCGCTGGCTTGAAGTGGACAGACAAAATTGAAAATTCCCCCATTCAACTAACAGTTGATTCCCTTTATGCCAAAGTAAATCCACGACAAGTAAAAAATAAATACGGTAAATACATAAAACCTGAAAATATTGAAAAGGAGCAACCACAGACTTTTTATGAGTTGAAGCAAAAATTTCCAGAAGTACAATTGCCCGCAGTTTGGTTGCCCCATGGCATTTTGGGTGTAAGCAACGCAGAAATCAAACAAGACAAAACCGGAGGTATGTTTGGTCCCTTTGAAGGTCAACTTTTTGTTGGAGACCAGGGGCAAAGCAAAATTATGAGGGTCTTTCTTGAGAAAGTAAATGGAGAATACCAGGGTGCAGCATTTGATTTTAGAAACAATTTTCAATCCGGTGTGCTCAGAATGGATTGGACCCACGACGGCTCTCTGATAGTAGGAGAAACCAACCGGGGCTGGGGCTCGGCCGGAAACAAAGACGAAGGAATCCAGCGATTGGAATGGACTGGCAAACTTCCCTTTGAAATGAAAACGGTGAAGGCAACCACAGATGGCTTTGAAATTGAATTTACCAAACCAGCCAAAATGCACGACATCAAAGACCTGGGTCAAATTGAAGCTTATAGCTTTATCTATAAGTACCACCCTGTTTATGGCAGCCCTCCTATCGATCGTAAGGCGCTCCAAATTGAAGGTGTCAAGTGGAGCGATGACGGACTAAAATTAAGGTTGATGGTAAATAACAGGGTAAGGTACCACATCCACGAAATCAACCTCAGAGATATTAAGTCAGCCGACGGTCTGCCTTTACTTCACCCCACGGTGTACTACACGCTCAATGCTATACCCGATGGTAAAAAACCCGATATGGCTGAATATAAAAAATACGTGTATAAGCCCACCGTTTCTGCCAAAAACAAGTCGGCAGCTACCGGAAAGAAAGCCAGTGTTAGCAGCCTTGAAGCAGAGGTGAAACCCCTGTTGACCAAGTACACCTGCTCCTCATGTCACAATGCCAATAAGAAACAAATTGGTCCTGCTTATAAGGACATTGCCGCAAGAAAATACTCCAATGAAAGAATCGTTCAGCTGATCTGGAAACCGGAACCATCCAACTGGCCGGGATACGCTACGGAAATGGCTCCTCTGCCAAATGTGCCAAAGGCAGATGGACTCAAAATAGCAGCGTGGATTAATTCTTTAAAGTAATCGTATTTATTGTCTTAGTACAGTCAAATCCCCGGTGTACACCTCTGTTACTTCATCGAGGTAGAGCACTCGTGCCAGCCAGGTGTAAACACCTTGTTCAACAGGGTTGCCATTGAAGTATCCATCCCAGCCGGCGGAAACATCAAACGGATTGACCTGACTTGATTTATACACTTTATTGCCCCAGCGATCGTACACTTCAAGCAATTCTATGGTTTTTACTGCCTTTTTTCCATAAACATTGAAGAAATTATTGGGGCCCCCATTGCCGTTTGCAATCATCACGTTGGGTGTGAATACAGTCCTGTCAACAGTAACCCTGATTAAAAGACTGTCCTGAATCAAACATCCTGCATCTGTCAACACAGAAAGCACGTATGTGATCGTACCAGGCGGCACCGTATAAGACTCCAAATCATTGATATCCCTGATACCTTTCGATGGAGACCACCAAGTACTATCTCCATTGGTAAATGGAAAATAGCTGCCCTGCAAACGAGTGCTGTCGCCCAATTCAATTTCCTGATCAGGGCCGGCATCTACAATCACAGGATCCGGTTCGCCGACAAAAACAGAAATTGAATCCGTACAACCTTTGATGTCTACAATGGCAATTTCATAGATGCCTGTACTCAATTGCCGGAACTCTGTTTTGGGTTTGAAAGTTCCATCAGCAAACTTGAAATAATATTCCGGAGTCCCTCCTGTTGCGTAGATGCGAATGGATCCATCACTGCCACCATTACAACCCGGTGTGGTAACTTCAGGAGTAAACGTAAAGGGTTCTAAATCTTCACAACAGGGTTCTGCATAAAGAGATTTTACCACCGTGACTTTGCACCCTTTGTCGCTGGTTACCGTCAGGCTGATGAATTTATTTCCAAACGAGCTGTAGTTAATTTGATGCGGTCCCTTTGAAGTTGATTTTTCTGGTATGGCGCGCAAACCAAAATTCCACTCATAACCTACCAATGTTCCGTTTGAAAACGATGAGGCGTCGGTTACGGTAAAATCCTGATCACACCTCAATCCACTCAGGGGATCAATGGTAAAATCGGGTTTAGGACCGGCAAATTCACCCGTACCTCCCCATTGTATTCTGAAACCTATGCCAGTATTATCAAAATTATTAATCAACAAACCATAGCTCTTGCCTTCTACCATGTCGATGTATTTGACATATCTATCTTCTCCAGGCTCACAATTAAAATCTTCTGCTGTATCTGTAGATGTCAGGTTTAAGCCGGTAGGTCCATCACAGGATGTGGCATTGCAACGTATCGGTTTTTTATTGACACAGTCATCAATACCTCCTGGCAATTCAAAAAGTGCAAAGTCTATATCGTCGCCTTCTTTTAATGGGGTAATGTCAAAAGTAAGGGTGCCATTGTTGGCAGCTGTCCATCTCAACCATGTTGACTGGTCTTCGCTCTGGCTCCCTGCAAATGGCTCCAGACAGGTACCTTTTCCTTCATTGGTCAGAGATCCGCTTCCGGAAAGAGTTTGTACCACAAATGCACTCTTGTCACAGAGTATGGCTCCTGTCGGACAATCCTGCCCGGGTACTACCGGTGGATTAAAATTGGTAATGCAAAGTTGAAAAGTGCCGGCAACATTCGAACGCCCACTCACCCTGATATAGTAAGTTGCACCCACCACCAAACCATTTTCTATCAACGCAACACCCCCGCTGCCAGTGGCATCAGATTGGCATTCCAGTTCCTGAATTTGACCTCCGCACACTCCAATGTAAAGGGTAGCTTGTGGGTTGCGCAAACCAGAACCAATGTTTTTTCCATTAATCACAATGTTGACACCGGTTGCTTTTGCGGTAAAACTAAACCAAACATCATTAACAGAGGTATCCCAACAGCCTGAAGGTCCATAGCCTGAATCCGTTGCACCTGCCGTGGTAAATTCGGCTTTACCTGAGCAATAGGAACTCGGATCCTTGATTTCTCTGGCCTCATCGCAATCGTCATTTGTTGGCTGAGCGTACAAGACACCCGACACAAATACAAGCATTCCAAATACTGTAAGGCAGGACTTGACAAGCCGATTGATTTTGCCACATGGTTTACCGATCATCTTATTCGATTTTATTTTCCAATTGCGTTATAAATGCTTTACTTCTTGCCAACAACTCTTCTTCATTTCCATTTTTCAAACCTGCGTAAAGAGCCGCATCCAGTGCTGCTCTGATTTGAAAATACTGCTCAAAAAAGGCATCATCATTACCGGTATTTAATAGACCCTGTTTAATATTTTCATTGTTCAATTGCTCTTTTTCAAGATTCAGATTTTGCTGTAAAACTTCGTTGAGGGTAGTAGCCAGTGCTTCATAAAATTTGTGGTATCGTGCTTGCTGAAGCAGACTTTCTAATTTTGAAAAACGATCTGTCTCTACCTTTCGTTGGCTTTCATCATGAGAAACAATGGCCATATCTTGTTTTAGAGGGGAAATAGGCGAATTTTGACCTTTGTTTTTTGAAAGTAAAAAATAAGTGGCAATTGCTATTCCAGTTATTAAAATTCCAAGAAGTAGATAGAGGTTCACTCCTTTTTTTGCCGGCAGGGTAGCTTGTCCTTCAGCGGCAATGACCTCGCCTGGTTTAACTTTTATTTGCATTGTGGGTATTGCTAAAGCTGAATATGCCTTTTTTTCAGTGTCAAAATATTGGAATATGACATCGAGCTCAAACCGCCCGGTGTCGCTGGCAGTCACGGCAACTTCCCAAATATGGTGGTGCACCCATTCCTTGTTTTGTACCCTGCTCTCTTCTTTCAACAACTTAGCAGGGTAGGCTTCCAACTTGGGAGGCAATTTTAGTGTGGGGGGTGACAAAGTGGTGGGATCTCCTGTGCCACTAATTTCAATTCTCACATTGATGGTCTGGTTGCGATGTACTTCATCATTTGCCAGCGTGGCACTGCCCTCATATTTTCCTACAACACCATTGAAGGTTGCAGGGGTGGGCTGGGGTAGAGGCATCACTTCTACTTCTTCAGCTTTGGTAACCAACTGGAAGGATCGGTATTTACCAAAGGGATTTGACCAGGGATCATCGTTGGCAAGCCTTTCCTTCATCGGAAAATAAGAAGGGTCGATTTTTAACTTTCCCGTTTTTTTGGGAAACAATGCAATGGCATCAGCCAGGACACCTTCGTATTGTTTTCCTCCCGCAGATATTCCGGGTATAGCTTCATTGTCAGCATCCAGCGATTTGGCACTGAAATCATGAAAGGGTGGATGCTGAATGGCATCTTCAAAACCGATGCTGCCACGGTAATACAATTCATAAGCCGCTGTGAGTTGCTGGCCTTTGTAAATTTTATGATCCGACAATTTCAATCTCACCAAAGCCGGAGTATCAGTGCTCCCTGCCATAGCTTTATCTGGCTTAGTAATGTCTATGCTTACTGCTTTGGTTTTATACAACTTTCCTTTCACCACAACACTTGCTTCCCCAAGGGTAATCTTTCCTTCTTGTGTAGCACGCAATTGAAATCCATACGTGATCGTGCGGGAGACTACACCGTTGATATCTGCATATTGATTTGACACAGAAGGACCTGCCAATACATCAAGCCCTTGAAAAGCAGGGAATTTCAAATCCTTGCCCTGGCCGTTTTCCAGGACAAAACTTACCTCAAATGGACCGTTTACATAAGCTTGGCGTGGCGCTTCTACATACCACTGCACTCCCTGGCTCCATATTAAATGGGTTGATAGTAACCACAATATCGTAAGCCAGCTGCGTTGCATAGGGAAGTTTATATTCTTTTAATTTTCCTTTTTGGTTTGGCAGGACTTTCCTTTTCTGCAGGGAGGGTACGGTCCGTTTCCATGGGCCATGAAAAAAACAAACTTTGGCTGTTTCCCTGGTTGTTTGGCTCTATCACACCTCCCGGATTGGGTAACACCTTTATTTTTATGGCATCAGCTGTCATGTTTTTTGACTCATCATTCCTATGAATCAAATAAGCCTCCTCAATAAAACAATCGCCTTCTTTATTGGGCTTTATAAAATAAGTGTAAGATGTTGATTTGGTAGTATTGCCATTGACAGAGTACATCGATGAACTGGTGTTGGGACCAGATACAACCATAAAATCCTTGAAGTCAGGGGCTTCAAATTTTCCATCAACATTTTTTAATACATAGGTGACCTTGAGTGTATTTCCCATAAGGATACTGTCTTTGTCAACTTCAACGGAAAAACTACTTACCTGAGCTTTCATAAGCACCGGCATTAGCAACAACAAATAGAGTATTTTTTTCATGTGAATCACTTTTTATGGATTTTTAATTTCAAAAGCATACAAAAATAACACATCAATGCACTATTTCGTTTATACGGAAATTTTAAAATTTTGTTACCATGGCTTTTTTGGCTTCTTAGCCTTACCTTCTGTACGCCTTAATTGCTCTTGGACCTTTTTTTCTTCCCTTTCCAGAAAATCCAGCATGGCTTTTTCCTCTGTCCAATTGCCATTTTCCTGATCTTTTTTCTGGGGATCTTGTTTTTTTTCTGATGAATTTCCCTTCTCCTTCTTTTCCTCTTGCTGCGACTTGCCCTGATCTTTTTTTTCCTCTTTTTTTTCTTCTTTGCCCTTTTCCTCTTTCTTGTCTTCATCAGCTTTTTGATCTTCTGATTTAGACTTTTGTTGTTGTTGTTGTTGTTGTTTGGCTTTTGCAAGATTGATTGCTGTAGCCTCTGATCCCGGCTGTATTCTCAATGCTGCTTTATAGTGGTCTATGGCTTGATCCATCTGCCCCAGCTTAAAATAGGAATTGCCCAGGTTGTGGTGTAGTTTATATTGCTGTTCTTTATTTTTTAATGCTCCCTGGGCGGATTGATAACTTTTAATTGCGGCTTCTGTATCTCCCATCTTGTATTGGCTGTTACCTCGATTGTAGCGGGCTGTGGCATTGTCTGTTTCTTCCAGACCTTGGCGGTACTTTTCTTCGGCTTCTTTGTACGCACCTTTTTTATAATACTGATTTCCTTCTCCGAACTTTGGATTATTTTGTCCTATAGACAAAGTTGTGGTCAATGAAAACAAGCATATCCACAGTTTTTTATTCCGTGCAGATGGTAATGAAAGACCAGAAAAGGGAAAAGCCAAAAACAGTACAAACATCAAAGCAATCAGCAAGGGTATGTAGGCATAAGATTTAGGCCTTTTTATCTTTTTTATACTGTCTTTACCAACCGCCTTTTGCTCCGTTTCTTTTGTCAACTGGTTGATCCATTCTGAATCTGTAATATTGTAATATGCCCCATTGCCGGCAGCTGCCATTTCTTTAAGCAAAGCTTCATTCAATCTCGTATGCACTACATTTCCCTCATCATCGGTCATCAAGCCTTCGGCCTCCATGATAGTGCCACCGTTTTTGGTGCCAACTCCAATTAAATATACCGTTATGCCCTGATCAGCCAGTTTTTGAATGCTGCCACTGACTCCTTCTTCCTGGTCCTCTCCATCTGTAAAAATGACAAGTTCTGCAACTCCCTTGCCCAGTCGTTTGTTGGCAGTTAAAACCGTTTCTGCTACTCCTGAGATATCTGTTCCCTGCACGCCGGCCTGATCTGTGTTGCAGGCTTCTATGAGGGTAATGGCGGCCCGGTAATCTGTGGTCAAAGGCATGGCAAGATAGCTGGTACCTGCAAAAAACAAAACGCCAATTCTATTTCCTTTGATGGCTTCAACAAATGCACTTGCTTTCTTTTTTACAACTTCCAGACGAGAAGGAGGTGTGTCGGTGGCATCCATGCTTTTGCTAATGTCTATGGCGATATACACATCTCTCGCTTTTTGTGTGGCAGTTTCTTCCTGCAATCCTAATCGTGGGTTTGCCAACGCAACGATGATAAATACAAATGCCCCCATTGCAAATAAAAGCGAAAGATTATTGTTTTTATGTTCTTCTGCCAATTGTTCATTGCCTAAAGTGCTTTGCCACACGCCAAGCTTTTTTGCCAACTGTTGCTGCTGTTTCTTTGCCATCCGGTAAATAATTGGTGATAGCAAAAGCGCCCAAAAAAGGTGGATATGTTCAAAATCAATCATGGCCATCTTTTTAACACCCAATACTTAAGTATAAAAGCTGATAGCAGTAAAAACAAAGCCATCCATGATGGATATGCGTACAAATCTTTGTATTTTTTGGTAACTTCTGCATCAAAGCTGCTCTTTTCCAAATAATCGATTTGTTTATAAACCTGATCCAACTCTTCAATTGTTTTGGCTCTGAAATACATGCCTCCGGTTTGCTCTGCGATAAATCTCAATTGCTCTTCATCAAGATCCGATTGTCGGTAACCAAACACGAGCTCCCCGTTCATGTCTTTCTGCACAGGTGCAAGGGCGAAGCCAGTATCACCCATGCCAATACAATAAACCTTGATTCCGGTTTTTTTAGCCAATGCTGCTGCATCTGAAGGCGTTATGGCTCCGGTATTGTTGGCTCCATCTGTAAGCAAAATGATGATTTTGGAACTTGCTTTGCTATCCTTCAATCGGTTAACTGCCGTACCCAAACCCATGCCTACAGCTGTCCCATCCCCCAGCATGCCAGCTCCCAATTGACTTATCATTTCTTGCAGCACTTCGTGGTCTATGGTCAATGGGCACTGCGTAAAACTCGCACCTCCAAAAACCACCAGACCAATGCGGTCTGTTACCCTTCGCTTTACAAAGGCAGAAGCCAGGTTTTTGCATACTTCCATTCGATTAGGAGTAAAGTCCTGGGTCAACATACTGTTTGACACATCTATCGACAAAACAATATCTATGCCCTTACCTTCTTCCACACTCTTTGAAAGCAATTTTCTTGGACCGGCTGCTGCTACCACCAATGAAAGCGATGCTCCAAACAAAAATATCTCAGGCATCCAAGCTATTCGGGTCCTCCAGCTAATTTTTGTTTTTTTGGATGGAATAGAGGATACCGCTATTGACGGTTGAATGCTTGTGACCCTCTTTTTCCAAATCAAAGCAATCACACATGGCACCACCGCCAACAAAAGCATTATAGGTCGCTCCATTACTTCCATCCAGGCCATAGTGTCATTTTGTAAATGCGATTTCCATTTGTTTTACCTCTTCACACAATTGATCAATTATAGACCATTCAGGAAGTGCTTTGGCAAATTTGATCCGATCTGTATAAGCCAAAACTTTAGAAATGGTGGCCCTGGCCTCACTACTAAGGTCGCACTTTTCCAGCCTTTGAATCAACTCTTCGCTAGTCATCTCAGTGGCGGCGATTTGGTATCGTGACGCACAAAATAAACGCATGGTTAGCGATAGTTCATCGGTTGCCCACTGCATCATGTCTGAATGTCCGCTTTGTTTTTGAATAGCCTCCAGACGTTCCGTAATAGTAAGCGCTGTGATTGGCATGTCATTTTCCAGGGCTGTTTTATTTTTTCTTTTTAAAATTTTATGATAAATAAAGTAGCCAATCAAAAATAGCAGCAGCAACATACCCAACCAAATCAACCAACCGATATAATCCTTTACAACCGGAATTTCTTCTATGTCCCTGATGTCTTCAATATCTCCTTCTTTCATTGGAGGTGCTTTAATAAAAATGCTGGCAACTTCTTTTTTTCCATTGGTAAGTTCAAATGAGCCTCCTTCAAAAAATCGGAAATAAACTTTCCCACTATTTCGGCTCTCTATCCACAAAGTATCTCCTTCATCTTCGTTTTGACCTTTTACCCATTCCATGTCAACTTTGGTAGTTATACCATCATTGTCTGCATTCATTTCCACCCGCTTCCACCAATAGTGGCTTGATGTATCCATAGAAACATCGGGAATCCAGCTTAGCTGCACTTTTTCACCTATTAAGGCACTATCTTTTGTTAACTCAAATGTTTGAGCATTTACCCATGATCCTGCAAGCACCATTCCTATTAAGATAACAATTCTCATCTCTTCCTAAAATATTGGAGGAGTGCTGGTAAATAGTCATTCCCATTTTGAAGTGTCAACCCTTTGATTCCGGCAGCTTTCACAGCTTGTTCAAAATACAATTCGAAATTTTGGAAGTATTGGTGCCATTCTGTAGTCTCTGTGATAGCCTCAGTATCAAACCAAATCCATTTGTTTTGTTCTGCATCAAAGCATCGGATCAATCCTGTCTCTGGACACTTTTTCTCTATCCCATCCCATATTCGTATCGGAATGATGTCGTGTTTTTTTGATGCCAACACCAGAGGAATTTCATAGTGGTCCTGAATGAAGTCTGATATTATAAAACAAACGGTTCGTTTGTTTTGTATAGATGTCAGGTTGCGCAATGCCATTTCAATGCCGTTGCCACCTTTGCCTGCTGTGCTGGCCACCATCTCTCTGATGATGCGTAACATTTGTTTTTTTCCTTTCGCAGGAGGAATATAAAGATCTACTTTGTCACTGAAAAAAATGGCTCCCAATCTGTTTTGTTGTCTAATGGCATTATAAGCCAACAATGCTGCGATTTCTGCAATGTAGTTGACACGTGCCACGGTAGATCCAAAAAAACCTGAAGCACTGGTGTCTATCATCAGCACTACAGTTATTTCTTTTTCTTCTTCATATAGTTTTACATGGGGTACATGGGTTCGTGCAGTCACATTCCAGTCAATGTCCCTCACATCATCACCAGCCTGATATTCTCTGGTTTCACTAAAGGTCATGCCCCTTCCCCTGAATGCAGCATGGTAGGCTCCTGCCATCACCTCACGGCTTTTGCCCTTTGCCAGAATTTCAATCTTCCTGACCTTCTTCAACAATTCGGCTGTGCTCATTACCATATGGGTACCGCGTTTTTTTTGAGGTAGGGCTTTAATTTGTCTTTTGCCACTATGACTTTATCTTGCCCATAAATGGTGCTGAAGGGTGTCCTGCATACCAAGCCTTCCCAACTTATAGAAACAAGACGGTATTCTTTGGCCTGAAACCTGGCAAATTCATCTCCATCACCCCGCTCATTCTTTAAACCGGCTACCATCTGTTCTATTAAAACCGCAACATCATTACCAGGAAGAAAGATTTCTGCAATGGCAATTTCTTTCTCTCTATCAAAATTGTAGGCAAATGGCAGCTCAGTTGCCTCCGCATATTTTGAAGATTGAAGAATAAATATGCCGCTGATCATCTTATCATTGAAAAAATCAAGGTGCACATTGCCATATTCTTCATGACTTACCCTGTCTGAAACACTATAATTGTTTTGCTGTTTGTGGATGGATTTTCCTGAGCTTCCATATTTTTCGGCCCAATTTGCCAATATCCAGGTATTGAACTTTTCACTCGACGAGATGGGATATACCATGCTAAATTTGTCGTCAAAATCCATATAACTGGCACAATCAAAATACAAACTTTTTGTTGATTTTAAATTGTAGAGGGTTTCCCTTTGATCCACAATGTTAACCATAATTTTTTTTTCAAGATCAATGTGCCAGTGCGACTCTTCATCTATGTCAGCATTGTTTTGATTCAATTGGTAGCATTGGTCGTCAAGGCACTCCATTTGCAAGAGCATCTGAGTTGAAGGGTAAAACAACTGTACATTTATTTCTTCTTCATATTTCCACACAGAAATTTTTTTAATGGAGTCTTGCCCCTTCACTGCAAAATGGTGTGCCCAACCCAGGTTGCCACAAGGATTAACCGTCTGACTTTCTGTCGTTAAAAAAACAGGTACCGCTGCTATATTTTTTGGATCAGACCATTCTGCGTAAAATGCTTCATCATTCATGTCACCTTTAAAAATTCCCGTTGTCCTGCCAAGGCTGTCACTTTCTACCAATACGATTTGCTCACCATCGTAATTCCCATCGAGGTAAAACTTTTCACCACTGCTTAGGTATTCATATGCTCCTTTAAAGGCATTGTTGTCAGTAGCCAATACCATTCTAATGGCATGGTTTTGGTCAAAGTACCCTTTAAAATCCTTCAACCACCAAACACTCCTGGCCTCGGGTTTGCCAAAATGTTCCATGGCCATGTTCATCAATGCATCACCCTGACCATGACTTTTTAGCACAATGAAAACGAAGGTAAAAGTGAAAATAACCTTTTGTTTCATGGTACCTGAATGTGGTTGATAATCGATGATATTATGTCTTTTTGGACAATGTTTTCAGCTTCTGCTTCATAGGTCAGCCCTATTCGGTGTCGCAACACGTCGTGGCAAACGGCACGCACGTCTTCCGGTATTACATAGCCCCTCCGCGCCATAAAGGCCCTTGCTTTTGCCGCCAATGCCAAATTGATGGAAGCGCGCGGACTGGCTCCATAGGCTATCAAAGGCACCAGTTCTTTTAATCCTGCTTTACCCGGAAACCTGCTGGCAAATACCAAATCCAAAATATAATTCTCAATTCGCTGATCCATGTAAATGCTGGCTACCGTTTTTCTGGCTTTGTGAATGGTCTCCAAACTAACTACCTCTTTGGCTATGGGCATACCTTCGCCCGCCAGATTCTTGCGCATAATGTCTCTTTCTTCCTCACGACCAGGGTAATCGACCTGCAATTTAAGCATAAATCGATCCAACTGGGCCTCCGGTAGGGTATAGGTGCCTTCTTGTTCTATAGGGTTTTGTGTGGCCAGTACCAAAAAGGGTTCTTCCAGTTTAAAACTTTCATTGCCTATGGTCACTTGTCGTTCCTGCATGGCTTCCAACAAGGCGCTCTGTACTTTGGCAGGTGCCCTGTTGATTTCATCTGCCAACACGAAATTGGCGAAAACAGGTCCCTTTCTCACGGTGAAGGTGTGTTGCTGTGCATGATACACCATGGTGCCTACTACATCTGATGGCAACAAATCAGGCGTAAACTGGATGCGGCTAAAACTTCCCCGCATGGTACTCGCCAATGTTTTTATGGCCAATGTCTTTGCCAACCCTGGTAAGCCTTCGAGCAAAATATGTCCCTTGGTCAGTAAACCTGTTAGCAAGCCTTCTACCATGGCCTCCTGGCCCACAATGACCTTGTTGATTTCTTGCTTTAAATCATCTAAAAAAGCGCTGTCAATGTAAACCTGCTGGTGTATGGCTTCTATTTCTGTGTGATTGAGCTGCATTTTTGACTTTTTCTTGTTTCAGAATTTTTCTTCGTGATTGATTCTGTGTCCTTTATGTCCAATTCTGCTTTGAATCGGTCTTTTCAACCAGGACAAGATAAGGATTTTGCAATTATAACGAAACTCAACAATTTCTTGTTTTTTAAGGCTATATGTTTAGAATTTTTTAACACGTGCCCATGCCAAGACCCTTTGCACTAACTTTATGCTTTATCAAGTATGCTTCAATCTCAATTCTTTTTGAATAACAGAGGTCAGGATGATCGTGTCTCTTTAGTTTCTGTATCCAAATTATTATAACTTCGTGGCATGCTCTTTAACTCATTTGTTTTCCTGCTGTTTTTCCTCCTGTTTTTTGTCGTTTATTGGTCGATCCCATCTTCCCGACTCAAATGGCAAAATCTGGTATTGTGGCAGGCTTCCTATGTGTTTTATGGATGGTGGGACTGGCACTACCTCACGTTGATCGCTTCAGCTTCACTCGTTTCTTTTGGCGGAGCTTTGGTCATGGAACATAAGCCGCAACACAAAAAAGCCATTTTGGGACTCGTTGTTTTTTTTCACATTGCGATGTTGGCTTATTTCAAATACGCAGGCTTTTTCATCGAATCGTTAACCTATGCATTGCAACATTTGGGAATCAGCATAGATGTATTAACCCTACAAATTGCCCTGCCCATTGGCATCAGTTTTTTTACTTTTCAATCTATGTCTTATGCCATCGATGTTTACCAACAAAAAATGAAAGCCAGCCACAACCTGGTAGAATACCTTGCTTTTATTTCTTTTTTTCCGCAATTGGTGGCAGGCCCTATCGAAAGGGCATCTCACCTCCTGCCCCAAATTGAAAAAAGCAGGCATTTTGATCTCCACAACGCATCACTGGGCTTGCAACTTATTCTTTGGGGCTTAATAAAAAAAATGTTAATTGCCGATGCCTGTGCGCCTGTTGTACAAGAAGTTTTTTCAAATGTGTCCACCGCCTCATGGCTCGATCTTTGGTGGGGCGCTTTTCTTTTTGCCATTCAAATCTACGGTGATTTTTCTGCTTATAGTGAAATGGCCATGGGACTCGCCTTGTTATTGGGGTTTAAACTAATGCAGAACTTTCATTATCCTTATTTTGCTACCAATATCAAATCTTTCTGGAAAAAATGGCACATCTCTCTCACCACCTGGTTTAAAGATTATGTTTTTCTTCCCATGGGCGGCAACAGAGTGAGTCGCCCGCACCTTGCTTTCAATGTGGCTGTGGTATTTGCACTCAGCGGACTCTGGCATGGTGCCAATTTCACCTTTTTAATTTGGGGACTTTATCATGCTGCATTATATCTGGGCTTCGTTTTCTGGTTTGAAAATTCAAAATTCCGCCTGCCATCAGCAATCGCAGCGCTGCTCACTTTTTTAGCTGTCCTTCCGGGTTGGGTCTTTTTTAGGTCACCATCTGTTATTTCTGCTTTTTCTTATATCAAAGGAATGTTTGACTTTAGGGGCGGTCTTGCTGTTCATGCCTGGGATGCCAAAGTATTTTCGCTTGTTATGATCCTTGTTTTGATGGAAGGGTGGCACAGACACCATAAATTTGGCCTCGATTTGGGAGCAAAAGTACCCAAATGGTGGAGATGGAGTCTTTATCTGGCCTTTATGACCCTGTGGCTTGCCTATGGTCATTTTGAAGAAGTTTCGTTCATCTATTTTGATTTTTAGGCAGTGCGAAAATTTATATTTAACATATCCTTCTTTCTGTTTTTGTGGATCGCTCTGCTGACTGTTTTAATGGCAGCCTCACACCTTTGGGTCAAAAGAAATCTCTTTACCAATGCCAATCAGGAAGGCAATTTGCTGATCATGCCCAATGGTGTTGGCTACGACTACCTGGTGCTGGGCATCTCACACGGGCGGAATTTATCACGTCGCAGCCACCATGCTTTATTTGAATCCGTATTTTCTGCCTCTATGATTAACCTTTCGCAGGGAGAATCTTTGGGAGGCCTGGAAAACCAATCTTTGTATCTAAAGTATTTTTTATCAGGCAACAATAAGGCCCGCGAATTAATTCTGGTGCTTTCCCCAAGCCTGATGTTCAATCAACTAACAGATCAATCTGACATTTCCTTCTATCGTGAACCTTTGACATGGGATTTTTTCAATTTTGTTGCAAACAATGGTGGAAAGAATAAAAAAAATCAACTTTTCCATTATTTCAAAAGCAAGTTGGGTCATCATTGGTGGACCTTCAGACCAGATGATCGACATACCTTCGATGGTGTCTTACCGGGCATCGATGTCCAGGCAATGAAAGATGGCTTTCAATTGGCCTATCCTGAAAAATTCAACTTATTTGCTTTTAAAAATCGAATGCATGTATTGCACGACCTGGTCAATACAGCCGAAACCTCGGGCATGTCTGTCTCTTTCGTAATTCCACCAGCTGTATTTGGTATTTGGCCCGGGCACGGTGCTGTTTTGGCCCATCTGAACCATACTTACCCGGGACGGAAAATTCTGGATCATTCTCAAGCCATCACTCAAAATACGTATTATTATGATCACCACCACCTGAATACAGAAGGCATTAAAAAATACCTGGCCATCTTGTATTCAGGTTTGGAACACAGACAACCCAATCATTAATAAAGCTGGTTTAAAGCCGATCGGTAATGGGGCTATAGGCTGCTTTATTTAATGTAATCTTCCCTTTGTCATTTGCAAAATATTATTACCTTTGCGCCCGAGAGTCGAAGGGCCAGCTCCTGCTGAACTCCCCCAGGGTAGAAATGCAGCAAGGGTAGGTGGTTGAGCGGTTAGCTTTGGCTCTCTTTTCACTTTCAAATTTCCACCATGTTATTTTTTATCGATACGGCCAATCTTGACCAGATTCAGGAAGCCAAAGACTTGGGTATTCTCGACGGCGTGACTACCAATCCTTCTCTGATGGCCAAAGAAGGCATTACAGGACAGCAAAACATCCTCAATCATTACAAAGCCATTTGTAATATTGTGGATGGACCAGTGAGCGCAGAGGTTATTAGCACCGACTTCAATGGCATGGTCGAAGAAGGCAAACAACTGGCAGACCTGCATGAAAACATTGTGGTCAAAGTGCCCATGATCAAAGAAGGCATAAAAGCAATAACCTGGTTTACCGAAAATGGCATCGAAACCAACTGTACCCTTGTATTTTCTGCCGGACAGGCCATATTGGCTGCGAAAGCCGGAGCTACTTACCTAAGCCCATTCATTGGCAGAATTGATGATAGCAATTGGGATGGCATGGAGTTGATCAAAGAAATAGCAGAAATATACAGCATCCAGGATTATGATACCCTCATCTTGGCAGCATCTATCCGTAGCAGCATGCACATTGTGCAAGCCGCTAAATCGGGGGCAGATGTGATCACAGCGCCACTTGCACCTATCATGGGCTTGCTCAAACACCCACTTACAGATATCGGCTTGGCGCAATTTCTGGCCGACCATAAAAAAGCAAATGGCTAAGCCATAAGCAAGGAATAATAAATAAAAAAAGGCCGGTCTCCCTCGGAACCGGCCTTTTTATTTTGATGCTTTTTATAAGCCCATCATCAATTTCATGGGATCTTCGAGCAGTTCTTTTACTTTCACCAAAAATGTCACCGATGTGCTGCCGTCAATGATCCTGTGATCATAGCTCAATGCCAGATACATCATGGGTCTGATTTCAATTTTTCCATCAACTACCACCGGTCTTTCCTTGGTTGCATGCATGCCCAAAATGGCGGATTGAGGTTCATTGATTATGGGTGTGCTCAACAGTGAACCAAAAACACCTCCATTGGTAATGGTAAAGGTTCCACCCTTCATCTCTTCAATGCCAAGCTTGCCATCTCTTGCCTTGGTAGCCAGATCCTTGATTTTATATTCAATTTCGTGGAGCTGTAATGATTCTACATTGTGCACAGGAGGAACAACCAGGCCATTGGGTGTGGAAATGGCAACAGAAACATCTACATAATCGTGATAAACGATGTCGTTTTCTTCTATTCGGGCATTAACATCGGGCATTTGCATCAATACCTGGGCACAGGCTTTTGAAAAAAGCGACATGAAGCCCAATTTGATGCCGTATTTAGCTACGAAGGCCTCCTGGTATTTTTCTCTCAATTGTAAGATGGCACTCATATCCACCTCATTGAAAGTAGTCAACATGGCCGTTTGGTTTTTGGCACTTACCAGCCTGCTGGCAATGGTTCTGCGCATTCGGCTCATTTTTTCTCTCCTTTCTTCCCGTACGCCCGAAACCTTGGGGGCAACTGCAACTACAGGACTTTCTACAGGTTTTTGACTAACGGCTTTTTGGGCGTCTTCTTTTGTAATTCGACCGTCTCTGCCTGTACCTCCTACTCCAGCTGCATCTACACCTCCCTCTCTCAATATTTTGGCAGCTGCCGGAGAAGGGTGACCTCCAGGCTGAGGTGTTGAAGCTACACTGGCAGCTATTGGTTCTGGAGCTTTGGCCACCGGGGCACTTGCAGGAGCCGCTGGTGCAACGGTATTTTGTACCGAAGTATCAATCCTGGCTACCAAAGTACCTATCGACAAGTCATCTCCTTCTTTGGCAACATGGATCAGTTTGCCACTCGCTTCGGCCGGAAACTCCAGGGTGGCTTTGTCTGATTCAAACTCACAAATGGGCTCATCTATGTTGACAAAATCACCATCTTTCTTTAACCATTGAGACAGGGTTACCTCGGTAATGGATTCACCAATGGTGGGAACTTTCATTTCAACAACACTCATAATGATTATTTTTTTGCAAAATTATCAGGTAATTCCTACCAAAGTACAGTTAATGGCAACTTTATGAAATTATTTTTAGACCAATTTAAATTTAACTTTAGATTAGTATAAAATAATATTAAAACTAATCAAAAAAAATTCCTTTTAATTCGTATCCTCAGAAAGTTCTTGAAGGTATTTTTTCAAAGAAATCCTCCAATGAGGCGGGTATATATCAAATACTTCCTTGAGCTTACCCAATGACATTACACTCCAGCCGGGTCGCGGTGCCGGCAAAACATAGGCAGCACTGCTGATGGCTTCAACTTCTGTTTTGGGACTGCTCAGCTGCATAATTTCTTTGGCAAAGCCACACCAACTTACTACGCCTTCATTGGCATAATGGTAGGTACCTGCAAAGTTTCCGTCGCTGTTTTCTTTTAGGGTTCTAATGATTTTTTTTATTCCAAGTGCCAAATCATGCACAAAGGTTGGTGCCCCCCATTGATCGTCTACCACCTTGATCTTATCTTGTTGACCGGCCAGCCGGATCATGGTTTTTACAAAATTGGGGCCTTCATTCCCATACAACCAGCTGGTTCGCAGTATAATGTGTTTCTTATGAAATTGTCGTATCATCACCTCTCCTCCCGCCTTGCTGGCTGCATAAATGCCCCTGGGATAAAGGGGGTCTTCCTCTTTAAAAGGCCTGCCGGGGTTGTGATGGTAGATGTAATCACTGGAAATATGGATGAGCCAACAATCATTTTGAGCACATTTTTTTGCAAGTCTTGCAGGACCCAGTACATTGCTTTCCCAACAGGTTTCAATTTCTTTTTCTGCCTGATCCACCCTGGTATAGGCAGCACAGTTGACCACTACATCGGGTTTTAACCTGTCGAGAGCATCCATTTTTTTTGCTTCGCCAAGATCAATTTCTTGTCGATTAGTAAAAATCCATTCCACACCCGAAAGCAGGTTTTGAATACTTTGCAACTCTCTTCCCAACTGTCCGCCGGATCCAATTACTACTACTTTCATCTATTTAAAAGGTATGTGGTCTTGAAAAAGTGGTAGCTCCTTGTCTTTTTGCGACAGTATGATATGATCATTAGAAAGGATCCAGTCGATACCAAGAGCCGGGTCGTCCCACTTAATGCCGGCTTCACTTTCTTTGTGGTAATATGCATCGCATTTATAAGCAAAAATAGCTTCGTTTGATAGCACTATATAGCCGTGTGCAAAACCCTTGGGTACGAACATTTGTTTTTGATTGGTACCGCTCAGTATCAGGGAAAGATGTTTGCCAAAGGTGGCAGATCCCGGACGTAAATCAACAATTACATCCAATACTTCTCCTTTAACTACCCTTACCAGCTTACTTTGTGCATAAGGAGGGAGTTGATAGTGCAGACCCCTCAAAACACCCTTTGTGGAAAAAGCTTCATTGTCTTGAATGAAATCCACTCCCAATGCCCATTTTTCTTTTTGATAGCTCTCAAAAAAGTGGCCGCGTTCATCCTTAAATAGGGTAGGGCTTATTACTTGAACTCCTTCAAATGATGTATTTATCAATTCCATAAAACTTGTCAGATAAATGGCAAAACTACGTAAAAGGGGGCATTTGGACATTTGTTTTCTTCGCTTCTGCCTTTTTTAGTAGTTTTGAAAAAAACATAAGCCATGACCACCGACCCTCAATCCTACAGACGTGCATTGATGCATCCGGTCAAATACCGGTTTTATATGTTGTGGCGGTTGCCCAGCCTCATATTTTGGGGAGTCAAAGTAAGCAACATCAATGAAACAACTTCTACGGTTACAATGAAACACAGGTGGACCAACCAGAACCCGTTTGGGTCTATTTATTTTTCTGCATTAAATGGTGCTGCCGAGCTATCAACTGGCATCCTGGTACAAGCTGCCATCCAGGGTAAAAATCCTTTTTCGATGCTGGTTGTAGAATCAAAAGCCAGTTTCTATAAAAAGGCCAAAGGGATCATAACTTTTAATTGCTCCCAGGGCGATGAGGTCCAGAATACCATCGATGCCCTCAATTCCGAAGGGGGAGATTCCACTTTATGGCTTTCTTCTAAAGCTACCAATGAAGCGGGTGAATTAATCGGTGAATTTGCTTTTAAGTGGGCTTTGAAGAAAAAATAATCCGCTATTGAAACCACAATTTGAGCACGCCTGCAATGGCAATGACCAGTATGCTGCCCAGTGAAAATTTCCTGAAACTATCAACACTAAAATAAGCCAACATCTGTTTTCCAATATAGGATCCGGCTACACTGATGATGAGCAGCACAGGCACATAAATGAGCTGAGGGCCTGCCATGTAACCCTCTTCAAAGTACACGATTGACCTCGCCAAATCTACACCCAGGTCTATGGCAGCACTGGTAGCCACAAATCCCTGGATGCTCATGGTATAAGCCGACATGGTCAGACCCCTGATGGCACCACCCGTGCCCAAAAGCCCGGCAGCAAAGCCAGAGAGGGCTCCGCCCGCTATGCCATTGTTGAGGCTTGCCTCCATTCTCCAGTCAGGACGGTACAACATCACCAAAGCTAATAATAGTAAAAATGAATATAAAATCCACTCGAGCATCAATGCATCAAATCGCCCGCTGAGCCAACTGCCCATCACCACACATACCACAGAAGGAATGCCGATATTCAGGAGCAGTTTTTTATCCAACCCTTTTCTGAACAAGCCAATCTTTGTGGTATTGGAAAACAGATGAAACAAGGCCGTTAAGCCCAGCACCTGGTCAAAAGGGAGGAAGAAGGCAGCAATGGGCACAAAGTAAACGGATGAGCCAAAGCCTCCAACTGTGCCTATGATTTCAGCAAGCAAACTTAATAAAACAAAATAGAGATTGATTTCAGTCAAGGTCCTTTCTTATACATTTAAAGATAAGCAATTTTCCGATCAAGTTGACATAAAAAAAGGGAGTCGATCGACTCCCTTTGATGTGTTAATTTGAGTTCAGGCTCGCCTGACCGCCCTTATGAAATCATGATTTTGTGCGCCTCTTCCACTTTTTCTACCACAGTTTTAGGCAGGGTCAGGGTCAATAGACCGTTTTCAAAATTAGCCTGAATCATTTTTTCATCTACATTTTCGGGTACATTAAATGTCCTTACAAATGAATTGTAATTGAATTCTGCCCGATAGTAATTTTCTTTTTCTTCTTTGTTCTCCATCTTTTTCTCTGACTTAATGGTCAACAAACCATCTTTCAGCTTAATGTCAAGGTCTTTCTTTTCAAAGCCGGGTGCTGCCAACTCAACAATGAATTCTTTTTCATTTTCTTTGATGTTCACAGGCGGAAGGCTGTTGTTGAGGTTAAACTTTTTAGTCCATCCTGCTGGAAAAAAATCATCAAAAATGTCGCCGAAAACAGGAAGAATATCGGCAGAGTCTCTAAAGAATTTTTGAGGTTTCATGACCTTATTTTTATTGGGTTATTCAATTTCATGAACCAACTTTCACGAAGCCGTTTTCGGAACTTCCGACCCCGGACTTTCATTTCCGTTGCCTCATTTTCCTCGATTTTTGTATTACAAATGTGTAATCAAAACCCAAAATTTGTCAATGACCGTGGTCATCCAATGGGTGACTTATCTCATGGATTAATGGTATGTGTGTATGCTACTTGGCCGCTCGCATTCTTGAATTCCAATACAAGCCTGCGATCTGCTTTCGGGCCTTCTACCCTGATTTTGGCGTAGTTGCGCACCCCTACCATAGATCCTTCCACACGCCCGGTATTAGGCTCTTCCGGGTGCGCCGTTGTGGAAGAAGTAAGTGCAGAACTGGTTATATCATAAACTTTGATGCCCGAAGGACTGGTCCAGGCCGTAAGCTCTGAATGATGTCGGTCTCCTGTTAGAAATACAACACCTTTGATTTTATATTGATCAATGGCATCCAACAATTTTTGTCGTTCTGCTACATAGATGGCGTGATTTTCAAATACCCTGGCATCACTTAATGTCTGTCCTCCAATGCAAACAAATTTGAAGCTGGCACTGCTGTATCGCAAAGCTTCAATCAGCCAATTGAGCTGTTTCTCTCCGAGTATTTCTCCACTGGGGGATTGAGGACTGCGGTACCAGCGATTGTCCATCAAAAAGAAATCGGCATCACTGCGCGAAAAGGCCCCTGTTATACCCTCCGTATCTCCGGCCCCATATACAGGGTTGGCCCAAAAATCACGAAAGGCAGCTCTCGTCCATTGCTTGCCGTAATAAGAGCGATCTGAATCGTTTGGCCCGTAATCGTGGTCATCCCATATTGCATATTGCGGTGTATTGGCCAAAAGTGGTTGCAATTCTTTGAGAGCCCGTGTATGACTGTATCTGTGATAAATGCCCGACTTGCTGTCCCAATCCGCTTCTCGCAGATAGGTATTGTCACCCAACCAAACCATGAAGTCAGGTTTATCGCGATAGATTGCATCGAGTATCTGATAATCTCCTCCATAAGGTTTGCCTGGCCGGTCATAAGCCTCTTCGTTGATGTAAAAACACGAGCCCGCTACAAAATCAAAATCAGGTGCATCTCCCCTCCATTTCCATACGGCAGGGGTTTCAAATTTTTGTTCATGATGTGCTTTGATGGCCTTGCCATTGACCAGAATTTCATATCGGTAAATGGTGCCGGGTACAAGGTTTCTTGCCGTAAGATGGGCTGTATTGCCATGTTTTACCTTTGTGGTTTCTGTTTCTCCAATTACCGCCAACTTGGGTTGTGCCTCAGGCCAATACTTTAATTGCACAGGTCCGGCCTGCATCGTCTGCACCCAAATGGTGGCTTCCTGATAAGTAACATGACCAACCATGGGGCCGGATGCCAACTGGGCAAATCCCAAAAGCGGTAATAAAAAGGCAATGACAAAGCTCGTATGTTTCATGACTTGCAAATTTTGAACAAGATACGAACTTTGTTTTTTTGCCATGTTTAATTTAATGTAAACATACTTGTTCGAATAGCTCAAGTAAGCCGGAACCATGGTCGGTGGGCCTGCCTGTTTTTAAGTCTATGTAAACAAAAGAGGTCTCCATGGTGCAACAAACCAATTCTTCTTTTTTCATTTCAAATTTTACTTTGAGTGATTTGTTGTCATAAGCCAAAAGGGCCGATTCAATCACTATTTTATCCAGAGCGTTGACAGGCCTTTTGTAGAGGATCTGATGAGCCGCTACGACCCATGCCTTGCCCTCAGTTTTGCTGTGCTGGTATATGTCAAGCTGGTAATGCGCACTCAACTGATCTTCACGGGCATTTAAAAAATAATCTATGTACATACTGTTGTTGAGATGACCCAATGGATCACAATGCTGAAATCGAACAATGGCTTCGGAACTAAGCTTCTTCTCTATTGATGTCATTTTGTAATATTTCTTTGATTTTTAATTTGAGTTTTTCCAAAGGAGCAGCCGACTGGTAAATCCTGGCCATGATCAACGCACCTTCTATTTGCATGATAAAATCTTCTGCCGTTGATGGATTCCCATTGTAGCCTTTGTAACGCAGGTAGGCACACAGCGATTGGATCCAGTAATCCATTACTTCCCTCACCGCCGTCCGGATGGAAGCCAGGTCTTCATTGCTTTCCAAAGCCACGGTTGCAATCGGGCAACCTGCTACATACCGGGATGCTTCAAGGTCATCTTTAAAAAAATCAATGATACCACTCAACCCTTCTGCTGCACAACTGCTGCCCTTCATTTTTGCCTTAAAGCCTCCGGCAAGCCAGTCTTTGTACGAATGAAGGGCTTCTTTTATCAACTCTTCCTTTCCCCCCGGAAAATAATGATACAATGATCCTTTCGGTAATTCTGCCAATCCCAAAATTTCAGCCAGGCCGGTTGCAGCCATGCCCTTTTCCCGTATCAGCCTTGCCGTTACCTGGATCAGGCGCTCCCTAGAACTCATGCTATTAATTGCATATACTTTTGGATGACACCTGTATGCAAGCCTTCATGAAACATATTAAATGTGATCAATCCTTCCGCTCCTTCATAGGTAGCATTGTGAGATTTACTTATGAATGGGGTCACATCAACAAACTTCCCGGCTTTATAATCTGCTTCCATTTGCTCTGCTGTAGCTACAAATACATCAAATATTCGATCTGCCTCCTCCTGTGTATACGGCCTTTCGGGCTGCGTCTTATTCTTAAAAGACATCACCATCTCATTTTCAACGATAAATGGCACGTTTCCCAAACCATAAACGATCAGTTGTTGAATGGCCACCATGTGCCCTACATTCCACAATATGTTGTTGTTAAAGCCATTGGGAATGTGATTCAGTTGCTCCAATGTCATTGTCTTTACCAGGGCTAACACAGCCTTCCTGTTGTTTTTTGTTACTTCAAATACTTTATCCATCTTATTATTTTTCACAAAGTTAATAAAAATAATAGACCGGTCGGTCTAATTCACTAAAAAATATAAATAATTGATAAAATATTGATAATGAGATGCTTTTTACATTCTTTCCAAGCTACCAAAGCATTCGCATACTCAGCTGAGGCAATATTGGAAATAAACTTACCTTCTTAAAAATGGTACTGCTGGCATCGGTACGCGACGCATAAATGAAATAGGAATTGAGACGGTTGTACGCATTGAAAACACCAAAGGAAACAGTGCATTTGATGTCTTTCACCTTAAAATCATAAGATGCATTTACAGTCAATTGATGAAAATGGGGCATTCGGTAATTGTTTTTTTTACCCGTCTGCACCAGCGTTATGCCAATGGTATCCAGACCCGAATAAAACGTCACTTTTTCATCTGCTAGTGTAAAGGGTTGACCGCTGGTATAAACCCAATTGGCTCCAATCCTCCAACCGCGGTCATTTTTATACAAAACCCCTGCATTGATTTGGAGGGGCCTGTCAAACCTCGATACAAAGGTCAGCCCTTCATTCAGTCCGGCAAAGGTCATGGTGCTGCTGCTTTTGTGGTAACTCAACCAATACTGCCATTTCTTTCTGTCTGCCCGTACAGAAAGTTCTATGCCCTGGGTTGCGCCTGTTCCTTTCAAAACCTGGTTCTCCCAATCTCTCTCGGTGCTCACAATGGGCGGACTTCCTTTAGGTGGGAAAATATTGATAAAAAAATCTACCAACTGACTGTATTCACTCAATTGTTGGAGGTTTCTGCGATACAAGCCAATACCCACGGTATGGATGCTGTCAAGGTTTATTTTGGTATCAAATGCAAAATGATCTGCAAACTGCGGGCCCACTTTTTGCGTTGAGGGCACCCACAACTCTGATGGCAACCCCAGTCCGCTGTTTGCCAACAAAATGATGTATTGTGCAGATCGGGTATATGAAAATTGCATCAACCATTGTTCATAGGGTTGGTATTGCATCTGCAGTCTGGGCTGCCAGCTATGGTGACCATACTTTGCCTGTGAATAATTGACCTGATATACACCCGGTATTAAGTAAAAGCGATTCCCCAACTCTACATTGCCCTCTATGAAAATGTAATGTTCCCTTGCTGTATATGCAGAGTCTGGATTTCCAAATCCTTCAGCTATGCCATCAACCACTGCCAGACTCTGTTTGACAGCAGGATTGAGTGTATGCACAATGTATCCGCTACCAGCGCTGACCTTTACATTGTCATTTACAAAGTAATCAATACTGCCACTGATTTGTTTGTCATTTACCTGCGAATTGTTGATAACATCAAGCGTACCGGTTGTACTGTCAGAAACACTCACAGGAAATTTGTAGGTACCCCTGGAAAATACCTTGTAATTGATCATTCCGGCCTGCAAGTTGTATTTCAACTGATGATTTAATACATGATCGTATTGAATACTAAGCAATTCATTGCTGCCACTGAATTGATTGGACTGACTGGCTACCACATCTCCAAAAAGATTGCGGCTGTCCTTACTCAGTTTTAATCGGTCATTTCCTCTGTAGTACGTGGCACTTAGTTTTTGGGTTTCGCTCCAGCGGTAATTGAGCTTAAGCTGTACATCTCTGTATTGCAAAAATATGTCATCATAAAGGGTAATCTTTTTTTTAATGGGCTTCAAAGCTTCATTGATCCATGAGGTTCTTAATGAGAAAGCATACGTTAGCTTTTTACGGGCAAGTGGTCCTTCTGTGAAAAAACTCATGCCCTGTATTCCCAAATGTAGGATGCTTTCTCTCTTTTGGCGGTTGCCATCCTTCATCAATACGTTTACCACCGCATTCAATCTTCCTCCATACCTTGCAGGTTGTCCGCTTTTCATAAAGTCAACAGTGCGTACTGCATCATCCATAAAAATCGAACTCAAAGCACCTGTATGGTAGGCTTCATAAACAGGCATTCCTTCCATCATTACCAGGTTCTGATCAGATCCACTCCCTCGTACCTGTATGCCCATACCTCCTTCGCTGCCAGGTGTTACTCCTGGTAAGGTTTTTAAAATGTTTAGAGGGTCCGCTTCACCCAGCACCGTGTTCTTTTCGATACCTGAACGCCTTGGCATTATTTCGCTCAAGGGATCCAGCAATTGTTTTTCCTGAATGATGACCGGCGGCAAATTGGTAGTGACTACGGCCAGCCTGAAACTTCGAATAATGGATTTATAAACTTCATCGGTGTAACGCATGATCTCGTAGCCCAAAATCCTCACTTCCAACTCAAGGGGGCCTGGCCTGCACTCCATGTAGTAAAAACCTTTGACATCCGTAGAAGTATAGTTGCCTGTTGCAGGTTGGTATATCAACACTCCCGGCAATACTTCACCGGTCTGTGCATCCATTACGTAGCCTGATATACTGATCCTGGCCTCTTTGATTTGTAAGACCCATTTACCCGGACTCGTAACCGCGACCTGTAAATGGTAATCGAAAAATATTTTTTGAAGAAGTGTCTCGAGCTGCATTTCACCCTCGGGCAGCTCTGCCATTACGATGTTGTCAAATTGATTGGCCGCATAGGAAAATGAAACGCCGGTAATGTTCTGAATGGATTCCAGAATTTGACTTCGCCTTGCCGGTAGCGGTATTTTACGGCTGTCTATTTCAATTCCGGCTGTATTTTGTGCATGTACGGCAGCAACAAATAGTGTAATCAGGATCGATACAAATAAGCGAAGATTCACGGTTCATCAACATTTCATTGATGTGATAACGTAACGATTTCCGCTTTTGTAGTATTGGATTTGGAAAAGCAATTTTAATTCATCCATCACCTGGTCTAGATTTTCACCGGCAAATTTACTTGTCAAGAGGCATTTTCCAGCTGTTTTGATTTCTTTGGAAATAACCAACTCTTGGTGATAATGCCTGCTGATGTCCTGAAGTGCCTGGTCAAGTGGGGTGTTTTTAAACTCAAGTACCTGCGTAGTCCAGCTAAAGTGATTTCCGGTAAGAATCGGGCTGGACACTATGTCTTCATCGGATAATTTCATCCAGTCTCCTGCATTCAATATAACTTCTCTTCCTCCGTATTCATACTTTACCCGGCCTTCTTCTACCGCTACTTCAGTGGTGCCGGGATAAGAACTTACAGAAAATCGGGTACCCAAAACGGTGACCTTCCCTTTATTGAGCTCAACCGTAAATGGCGTCTTATCTGCCTTTTTACTAACCTTAAAAAATGCCCTACCAGTAACAGCAACCCCACGACTGCCATTATAATCCAGGGTGGAGCCAGTGTCTAGGGTCACGTCGGTGCCATCATTCAAATGCTCAATTTCAACACCATTAACAGCAGCATAATGGGTAATGGGTTTGTTGTTGACAAAAAACAGACCAGCCATAGCAATCAAACCTGTGAAAACCGCTGCCGCTGCCCACTTTTTCCAGCTTATTCCTGATTTTTCATAATGTTCTCCGGTAATTTTTTCATAAGCAGCTGCTTTATCATATTGGCGATACCCAGCCATAGGGGTATCCTCGAGTTTATTTTCAATGCCCTCATGCATTGCCCTCAGGTTGGCCGAAGCTTCATCTTTCCATTGCTGGATGAGCTCGGCCTGCTTGTGGCCATCACTTTCGTTGATTTTTCTGATGTTGTCTCTTAATTTCATCCTATAACTTATGAATAACGCTCAAATAGTGTCAATTTGTTTCCTAATCAGCTTAAAAGCCTTTGTAATTTGATTTTCTACTGTTTTTACTGCAATCTGCATCTCCTGCGCTATTTCTTTGTGGCTCATGCCCTCCAATTTTGATTTCACAAAGATAACGCGACATTGGGTAGGCAATTGTCGTATAGATTGAAAGATTCTTTCTTTTAACAAGTAATCTTCTCCAATTTCTTCTTTGTAATCCGGGACGACAATTTTTTCTCCCTCCAAAGCTACAATAACCAGTTTTTTGGCCCTGATTTTTTCGATTGCTTTGTGGTGAACACTCCTGAACAGGTAAGCTTTGGGATTTTCAATGTTGCTCAGATTTTCTCTTTTATCCCAAATATGCGCAAATACCTCCATCACAACATCTTCTGCGTCGTCATTCATTCCCAATGACAAACAGGCATAATTGCACAACGCATTGTAATACGTATCAAATAGGTACCTGAAAGTTTCTTTGTCCACCGGCAATAGGAATAACGGAGACCAAGTTACACTTTTTGTTGCTAAGTCGTATATCGGCTATTGAACCGAAAAGGCCGTAGCAAGATTGTCGATCAATTGTTTGACCTGAGGTGCCTGAGATATGGAATGTATCTGAGGATTGGTTACAATGTCATAAACAGGATTGCTGCCAAATTCTTTTTTTAGGTCTATGATGATGTTGAGCGTACTTTCTTTACCTTCCTCAATGTTCAGATTTACTGGCAATTCAATGGTACGTAAGGCTTCATTGGCACCTGTATGCAAGGCATAACCCGATTCCAAAGTGCCATCTCCATCTAAATCAATCAACCCCTCGGTTTTGGTGAACACATAACTTTTCCATCCACTCCAATATTCTGCCTGGTTGCTTAATACATGGCTGTTGGCAAAATCTGCAGGCGTTTTATCATTGCTCACCTTTGGCACGCCTAGTGCAAATTTGAGCGATGAATAGGCACCTGCTTTGATGTTAGGTATCGTATAATCATATCCTTTTTCCGCTGCTGCTGCCCCGGTATGGGAATTGGTTAAAGTGTGGTATGAAATCTCGTGTATGTTGGTGTAGTTGGTTCCACTCTTTAATTGCGCATCTGCAAAATAAAAACTGAAACGACTAAATGTCATCTTTTGCCCGGTAGGGTAGGTGTAAGGCTCAAACATCACCAATGGCTGATCTCCGTATTTAAGCTTAAAATTGAGCTTCAAGCTACCTGACCCGGCATCGTCATCACCACAGCCTGCAAATACCACCACCATCAAAATCAGCAACAACGAAGGAATAGCTTTCATGATTTTTTGATTTAATCATTTTGATACTTAATACAACACAACCTTGCCATCAAATGGTTCTTGCTTTGTACTGAATTTGCAAAATTTATAACAATCCTTTGATAAGTGTCTCAAGACTGATGCCCTCTGCTTCGGCCTTGTAGTTCCTGACTACCCTGTGTCTCAGCACGTTTTCTGCAATGGCTTTTACATCCTCAATATCGGGAGAATATTTACCCATGATGGCTGCATGACACTTGGCTCCCAAAACCAAGTATTGGGATGCCCTGGGACCCGCACCCCAGGATATATACTTATTGACTTCAGGTGTTGCCAAATCAGTGCCCGGACGGGTTTTACAAGCCAGTGTAACCGCGTACTCCAATACATTGTCGGCAATGGGAATCTTCCTTACCAGGTTCTGGAAGTATAGAATTTGCTCTGCATTAAGGATCGATTTTAAACTTGTCGACATAGCCCCTGTAGTATTTTTAACTACGTTTAATTCTTCCTGATAGCTGGGGTAGTCAAGTTTGATGTTGAACATAAAACGGTCCAGCTGTGCTTCGGGCAGTGGATAAGTGCCTTCCTGCTCAATTGGGTTTTGAGTAGCCAATACGAAAAATGGCTTTGCCAGCAGGTGTTTGGTTCCACTCACAGTGACGGACCGCTCTTGCATGGCTTCGAGCAGTGCAGCCTGTGTTTTGGGTGGTGTTCGGTTAATCTCATCAGCCAAAATGATGTTGGCAAATAGTGGCCCCCTGTTAAATCTAAATGTTTTATGCTCATCCAGAATCTCGGATCCGGTGATGTCTGAAGGCATCAAATCCGGCGTGAATTGAATCCTTTTAAAATCCAGATCCAACACGTCTGCTATCGTACTCACCAACAAGGTCTTGGCCAATCCTGGAACCCCAACGAGTAAGCTGTGTCCATTGGCAAATAATGAAATAAGAACCGACTTTACAACTTCATCCTGTCCTACAATGACTTTGCCGATTTCTGCCTTAAGTTCCTGATAAGAACGGGCCAAACCATCTACGGCTGCAACGTCAGAATTATACATAAATGATTAATTTTCAATTATTAAGAATAAAAACAAGCGACAAAATTAACAAATTATGTCATTAAAACGAAAGGGAGCACTGTAATGTTTTGTTAAAAGTCAATAGCAGGTTACAACAGTATATACTTTATATTTGCACTATGAATTCTTCTTTTCAACCCCATACCAAACAAACATGGCTGGATGCAGTACGTAAGGAACTTCCGGATGGCAAGACTTTAGCGGATCTGTTTATTCATACTGACGTTTATGACCACGATGGCTTCTCCTGGCCTGGCCCTCAAAACCAGGTCCGAGGAACCATTCCGGCGAATGAATGGAAAATTCTGGCCCATTGCTCGGGGAACTCAGCATGTTTGTCGGCCCTCGAAAATGGTGCTGAAGCATTATGGTGCAAGCCTGGTGTCGGTGACTCAATAGATGACTTTACCCAAGGGATTAAATTTGAATTTATCCATTCCCTTTTCGATGTTTCTCAATTGAGTGATGGTGATAAGTTACAGTGGCACACAGCACTGAGTGATGTAACAAAAAATGGTCTGCTTTATTGGATGAGCCAAAGCCCGGCAGATGGTGAATACCAAATCCTGGAGGTATTAGATACTAAAAAACCATCTTTATTTAACCTGGCAGCCACCATCGCGCAACAGTGGCAGGATCAGCAGAATGGCTGGGTGGTAGTGCATCACGTTGGATCCGACTTTTATGGTGAAATTGCCTGGGCACGAGCCATTAGGGAGGTATTTTGTAAACTGGGCGAATCAAAAGGCATGCCCAGACAACTCATACTTTTGGGTCAATTGAAGGCCGATAACCATGATGCCAACCAGGACCTCATTCGATACAGTTACAGTGCGCTCTCAGCTGTCATGGGAGGTTATGATTTCATAAGTGGTTTGCCTTGGGGTCAGGGCTTGGATAAGTATGCAAGGCTGGTACAAAATATACAACATATGATGAAACACGAAAGTAAGTTGCATCTTTTCAGAGATCCCATGGCGGGCTCATATTTCATTGAAGAAATCAACAGGGCACTGGTAGAAGAAGTTTTGGAGCACCTTCAAAAGTAAAAAAGACCGCGGTCCGGCTGCCAGGATTCAATTATTGCGAAAGTGATCAATGGAAAACACCGCCGCGGTCAGATCTTATTTTTCTGCGATCATTCGGAAATCAAAGTTTTGACCAAAGTATTGTACTGTGTAATCCAATTGTACAACATCGCGATAATAAAAACCCTCACCCCAAATTTCAACCCCGGGAGAAAGTTGTTGACGGTTGATGTCTATCTTCCATTTTGCCTGACTGCTTTCATCAATATCGGCGCGCACAACGTACCAGTCTTCACCATCAAAGGGAGCATCGATCAAAATGTCATCTCCCCCCGCAGCAGAGATGTTGATGGAGTAGGGGCCTGAAATACCCACCACATGGGCATCGTACACACCAAAAATGGGTAGTACTTCATCGTCAATTCCCTGACAAGAAGAGATGAACAAGGCAAAAAGTATGATTGGAAAATGTGTTTTCAATTGGCAGTTTTTACTATGATTATTAATGGCTTGACGATGTTATGGCATAAAGGGGTACTATCCTGTTGGGTTTTAATGCAGAATTAACTTCTTTGTTAATGATTTGTGAATTACGTAATTAGTTAAATGAGAAAAGTCAGATCTAATAGTGAGAGCAATCATATATGTGTTTGTATGATGAACAAAGCCCTTACTTTTGCATAAAATTTTGACAATGGAGAATACAGCCGACATTCTGATCATCGGCGCGGGTCCTGTTGGGCTCTTTACCGTTTTTGAAGCAGGATTATTAAAATTAAGATGCCACCTGGTAGATTCATTGGCAGGCCCCGGTGGTCAACTCAATGAGATTTACCCCAAAAAACCCATCTACGATATTCCGGGTTATCCCGAAGTTTTGGCCACTGATCTGGTGGAAAATCTGATGAAACAAATCGAGCCCTTTCATCCAACTTTTACGTTTGGAGAAAGAGCTGAAAAATTGGAAAAAGTTGGTGAGCGTCAGTACAAGGTGACAACCAATAAGGGAACAGAACTATTTGCTCCGGTTGTGGCCATTGCCGGGGGCTTAGGCAGTTTTGAACCCCGTAAACCTCCCATTGAAGGCATCGAAAAATACGAAGACAAAGGCATTGATTACATCATTAAAAATCCAGAGAAGTACCGGGGTAAAAAATTGCTGATCGCAGGTGGGGGTGATTCTGCTCTTGACTGGACCATTCTCCTGGCAGATATTGCTGAAGAATTGATCATGATTCACCGCAGAACCTCTTTTAGAGGCGCCATCGATAGCGTGGAAAAAGTAATGGATCTGGTTGAAAAGGGAAAGGTAAAACTGGTTACCAATGCCCAGGCAGTCGATCTGAAAGGAGAAGATGCACTAAGCCATGTAGTGCTGGAAATAGACGATATAGGAAAACAGGAAGTTGCGGTTGATTATTTCATTCCATTGTTTGGCTTAAGCCCCAAATTAGGGCCCATAGGAGAGTGGGGACTTGAAATCGACCAAAACGCCATTGTAGTGAATACATTCGATTATAGCACTAATTTACCTGGGATTTATGCCATTGGAGACGTTAATACTTATCCCGGAAAATTAAAACTCATCCTTTGTGGCTTTCATGAAGGCACACTGATGGTGCAATCGGCCTTTAAATACATTTATCCTGAGCAAAAGCTGAGTTTTAAATATACGACTGTTGCGGGCGTTAATCCGTTTTGATGTAAAGTCCTTAAATAAAAAAGCCTCTGAACTTCAGAGGCTTTTTTTATTGATATAAGGTAATTTTAATTACCTGGATTTACAGTTCCGTTATTGACCAGGGAACCGTTGAAATTGCCTGTTCCCTTGTATAAGCCCATTGGACCATTTACAAAACTTCCGGTACCAACTTCCGTAATAGTACCATTGTTGGTCAATGTCATATTGTTCGTCCAGCTGGCACCATTGTTGATCTGCACGGTAATGCCTGCCGGTATCGTATTGATGCCAATTGAGTTGATATTGCCTTCCACCTGAATGGTATTGCCGGAAACAGCCGCTGCCAGTGCACTTTCAATCGTAGCATAACACACTCCATTTAAGGTCACCAGATAAGGAGGCAGGTTGAGTGCAGCATTGTTGTCGTTGCAATCATTGGAATTGTTGACATAACCCATAGGCTGGTTGCAATAACTTTGGGTAACAGCAGCATTACCATAGCCATCACCATCCAGGTCCTGATACCAGGTGGTGAAAATACATGTTCCGGGAACTGTAGTTACTGCCATTGATTCTGAGCTCACCATCATAGGATCATTGTCGCACGAACATCGAGTCTTGATACTTTGAGCCGGGCCGGTGGTATTGTAAGTGGGTAAGGTAGCAGACCAGCTACCACCATTCACCTGGTATTGAAGTGTAGAGCCTGCAGGACAAGGGCTTCCTCCAGGAGCTGTAATACTTCCTCCTGTAACAGTACACATGGGATTACAGGTGCTATTGGTTATACTCACATTGGAAGGCGCTCCTGAGAAAGTAGGGCAGGGCGGAACAGGGAAATACTGAGTGCTATTACAGGCACCAAATGTATTGGAGGTTGCTCCAACAACCCAAACGGTTTCAGTTGTTCTTTGGATGGATCCGTTTGGATTTCCAGTACCGTCTTCAAATACGCCTATATCAGTGGAAGTGAGTCCATTGGCCGGACCAATCGTAGTAGAAAAGGTGCCTTCATAACTCAAAAATTCAACAACACCTCCGTTGTTGTCAACCAAAGCCCATCCGTCAGGATCACCATTGGCATCCTGAAATACACTACCGCTGGTTGCTAACACGTCTACAACTGTCACACCTACATTTTCTCCCGAAACTGTACAGCTTACCGGTAATACTCCGGAAAGGGCAATGGGTGAACCATAAGGGGTGAATGTAGTACCATCATATAAATAAATAGACCATCCGGCGAGGTTGGTGCCACTCGCCCCTGCTATTTCTATTCTTTCGTTACTATCTGAAGGCCCATTATCGTAATGTACCTCATTGGTCCAAACTTCGTATGCAGGTTTTGCATCGTTGCTGGTAATGGTGATAATTTGGCTAACAGATCCACCCAGTACAATCCCTGACGAAGGTCCACTTATTATTAAAGTAGCTTTTTCTATGCCCTCGTACAATACATCGTCTACAACATTAAATGTAACAGAGCCAGTATTTGAGCCACTGGGTATGGTGATGACAGTGTTGCTTAGGTTATAATCTCCAGCTGTAATGAAAGGGCCGGAAACTGTAAGGTTTACAGTTTGGTTTCCTGTCACATTAGCTGAAGCAGTTGCTGTTACTGTAATCGGGGTAGATGCAGTTGCCTCAGATCCTGCATTTGAAGACACGGATAAGTTAACTGTATTGGATGAAGCTGGAAAATATTGTGAGGTATTACATGCTCCAAATGTATTTGTACCACTTCCGAATATCCAGCTTGAAACACCTGCCCTTTGTATTGAACTACCTACTGGACTTGAAGAGCTTTCTGAGGTAATTTCTATGGAAAGTTGGCCTGCAGCAGGACCGTTTGTGGCAACAAATGTCCCTTCATAGGAATAGAATTCCAACAATGTCGAACCAGGACCAACAAGTGCAAATCCATCTGGCGCCCCATTTTGAAATGATTGTAAACCCATTGACAAACCAAAAATATCAAAAAAGGCAGTTCCAACATTATTACCCCCAACAACACATTGATTAGTAAGTGTTCCCGTAAGTGGAAAGGAAAAGTAAAAAGTACCATCTCCACCATTATACATATAAATAGAGTAAGCTGATAGATCTGTTCCAGCTAAACCTGCCACTTCTATATATTCATTTGCATCAGCACCAGTGTTGTCATAGTGAAATTCATTCAAAAAAACCTGGGCCCTGATAGAAGTTTGGGACATTACCAGGATAGACAATACAAAGCAGAACCTTACAACTCTAGACATCATTCAAATTTGGTTTGATTAATGTCATAAAATTAACACTTTACGTTTAAAATTGAAATGTTTTTTTCATTTTATACTTTGCAAAATCCATTGTCCTACAAACAATTATCGATTAAAATAAGTAGAAATACGTATTGATTTTTTCCAATTAT
>CALMWS010000075.1 GCA_937870795.1 uncultured Bacteroidota bacterium
TTTCAATAAAAGTAAAGAGGCTACCCTATTCTAATTTAGGGATGTCAATTTACTGATATATAAAACACAAGATTAGTTTAAACAAACAAATATTATAAATCTAATTTTAAGACTGAAATTAAAAAAGGGGTCCAAATTTGAACCCCTTTTTTTATGCAATAAGTTGTGATTATCTGATTACGGTCAGGTCACCAGAGAATACTTCCAGATCTCCTGAACCTTTGCTATCGTATTCCAACTCAACCACCCAGGTGTAAACTCCCTGTACCACATCGGTACCATTGAATGTACCATTCCATCCATAAGCGGGATCGTTGGCAGGGAAATCAGATCTTTGATACATGAGATTGCCCCATCTGTCGTAAATCTTCATGTCTTTGATCCAGGCCACACTGCTGCTTTCTACATAGAATGTTTTATTTTCTCCAAGGTTGCCTGCTTGCAGGATGTTGGAGAATATTACATTTCTTGCTTTGAGCAGATTAATGTTTTTGCAATCTTCTGCTTCGCAACCATTCTGGTCTACGATCATGGCACATACCACAGAGCTAATCAATGGTGTAAAGGTAAATTCAACACAATTTTCAACCGGCTGATCACAAATGATGCGTACGCCTGCTGTATCTGTCACCGACCATTGAATGGTTTGAATATTGGCGGGTATTTGACCAGTAAGTGACAACGGCACGGTCTCTCCCAAAGTAATGGTCACATCATCTCCAAGGTCAATAGACAATGGCCCAGGCTCTGTGATTTTTGCAGTTTCAAGATAAGTACAACCAGTGGCATCTTTGATTACCATGTTGTAAGTACCACCACTTAAACCTGTGAAATTTGGCGAAGCCTGGAAAGTAGCGCCACCGTCTTTGGAATATTGGAGTGGAGCCTTTCCTCCTGCAATATTGATGAAGCCTACAGTTCCATCTTTTGCATTGAAACATGACACATCTTTTACTCCTAACTGAGCTGTTGGTTTGTTTGGATCAACTGTTATGATAACATCATCAGTTGCGCTACAACCTGTTACCGTATTGGTCACCTTGATGGTAAACTTACCTCCAAAATTCACTTTGGCAGTTGCTTTATCCGCATTGGGAACCGCAATACCACCGTCATGTGTCCATTGGTAATTAACATTTGATTGATTATCAGTTGGGTCACCTATCGTGACCTCGGCTACAGTGCAACTAAGTGTATCTGGATTGCCTGCCTGAGCAGTTGGGGCACTGACAACATTGATGGTCACTACCTGCTTGATATCAGGGCAAGGTGTCTGATTGTTAAATGAATACTCAAACTGATAAGTAGAGGCTGCTTGACCTGTGGTATTGAATGTACCCGCTGTGGCATTAAATGCATTGCCGGTTGATGGTTTTGCAGAAACTTCCTTCCAGGTACCGCCAGCGTCTTCACCTGTCAAAAGGTTGGCCAGAGAAATGGTTTCAGGTTCATTGCTACAAACCTTATCATCGGCAGGTGTGCCCACTGACTTGGCTTTTACTACCGTCAAAGTACGATCTACCCTGTCTGGGCATCCGGGTGTAGGTGTATTAACAACATAGGTAATGGTGTAATTGCCTGATGCAAGTGCTGAAACATCTGCAACGTTGTTGTTGATAGGTACAGTTACAGATTGCCACTTACCCGGATTTGCAGGATCATCGTATTGAGGCGACAATGCCACCGTACCAGATGATGTACATACATCTGCGGGGTCTCCTGGTTTTATTGGAGGACAAGTACAATCGATTACTTCAATTTCAATGGTGTACAATTTGTCTACACAAGGGGCTGCATTGTCAACCGAATAAGAGAATGTATACGTCTGGCCAATGGTTGCATTGGAGAAGTTGATTGCTATTGGAGGATTGTTGAAAACAACAGGAGCGTTGTCTGTGTTGCTCCATGTACCACCAACATAACCGCTAACTATCAAATCTCTGAAATCGAGGATGTTGTCGCCATTACCTTTATCTACTGTACAAACTGTCTCTGAAGCTTTTAATACTGCTGTATTTTCGTTGACAATATCCAGGATTACCATGCTTGATTTTGGACAAGTACCGGAAGGTGCAGGACTTAAGGTATAAACCAGGTCGTATTTACCTTCAACCAGGCCATTGACATTGATGGTTTTATCAGGATTAACGGTTACCGGTTTGTTGAGCGGATCGATCACCGACCAGAAACCAGGTGCAATATTGGGATCTTCCAGGGTTGAAAGATCAAAGGTCAATTCTGTGTTACACAGAGGCTGTGGTGCCACAATGGTTACATTGGGACAATCACAATCTTTTACAGTAACCTTCACTGTTACATCAACCGGAACGCAAGGGCTGATGGCAGTAACACTGTACTTAAATTCGTACACATTGCCTATAGGCAGACCTGTAAAATCTACAAAACCATTGGCAGGGATGGTCAGTGCCGGTGTTCCGGATATCTGTGTCCAAGAGCCGTTTGGAGTAGCATTGATCAAAGAATTCAAGCCCACAGAAGTGCTGCCATTGCCCGTATTTGCATTACAAGCAGTTGCATCATTGATTTTGGTGGCAAATGGTTGTCTTCTGATAACAATGTCCTGCTCAAAGAACTTCTCACATACTCCACCCGGATCAGGGGTGAGGGTGAATCGAATTTTATAACTGCCTGAGGTAACTCCGGTGGCATTGAAGTTTGAGCCTGTTAAGGTCCCTGCTGGTGCGGTTGTCGACCAAACACCCGCTGTGCCCACCGGATTTGTGGTCAATAAAGTGTTCAAATCAACTATGTCGCTGCCATTACAAAGTGTATCTCTCTCAATGGTAGCCAGTGGACATTTACAATCTCTCACATTGATATTTAATGTGATGGTTTTATTGGTACATGGAGCAGTAGCTCCAGTAGTCGTATACTGGAAGGTAAGCAAGCCCGGTGTCATGCCGGTGACATCAAAAACAGGAACTCCAGTGACTGCTGTTCCAGCAGTCTGTATCCAGGAACCAGGCGAAGCACCTGCCACTAATACTGTATCCAGATTAATGGATGTAGGGTTTTGAGGTGCTACAGCATTACAAAGAATTCTGTCTCCTTTTTTAACGGCCACAGGTGCCATATATATGGAAATAGTTTCTTCTGCTGAATTTGGACAAGATCCTATGGATGCATTGGTGGTCCACTTAAATGTATAAGCACCACCTAATGCTCCTGTAATGTTAACTAACGAATCGTTTGTTATGGTAAGTGGGCTTGGTCCCGAAACAAAGGTCCACTGTCCTGCCCTGATATTTGAGGGAACTAATAGATGAGTGTTTAAGTTCAATAATGCTGTTTTATCGTTACATTCTTCAATATTTGGTGAAAATGCAATGGTAGGGCATGGGCAATTGTTTACTATCACATCAATAAGAGCTGTATCATTAACACAAGGAGACACCGCTGTATTAGAAGTAAATCTAAAAGTAAAGGTATCTCTCGGAATACCAAGAAAACTTACGTCTGTTAAATCACTTAGGTCTACACCTGATCCTTCAATATCTGCCCATGTACCGGCTGGTCCGGTAACAAGGGTTGTAAAATCTACGGAAGTTGAGCCTAAGCCGCTGTTGACCCGACAAACTTCAACAGGGTTCTGTACTATCGTGATTGCCGGGGTCATGTTATTGGTAACCACTTTACATCCGATACCCGTACAACCGGATGCATCAGATACTGTCACACAATAATTACCGGCAGCGTTTACAGGTAGTTTAGAAGACGTATTGGGCAAAGCTACATTGTCTTTTGACCATGCATAACTTACAAAGAAGTTACCTGCTCTCAATGTATCCACACCACCATCGCATAAGACGAGGTCATTTAATGATACCTGCAGCGATGTGGATTCTACCACTGTGATAGTAGAGTCAACCAAACAGCCTCCTGAGGAAACCACTTCCACTGTATATTGACCACCTGTGTTTATAGTTACAACTGAAGTGTCAGATATAACAGCTGGAACACTGTTTTTCCAGGTGTAGTTTGATCCTGGCAGGCTTATTGCTTCTATCGTTGTGCTTGAATTGGTACAGAAACTCAATGAACCAACAAGAGAAATTGAGGGCTCAGGGCTCACAATTACCTCAAATGTAGCCACATCTGTACATCCGTTTGCTTCTGTAACAGTAACCGTGTATATCGTATTAACCAAAGGCTGTGCTGTAAGCGTAGGAGTAGTAACTCCCGGTACGTTCCATTGGAAAGATACATATGAAGCAGCATTGTCAACACTGACATTAGCGTTTCTTCCTTCACAAATAGGACTATTGCTCGACAATACAGCTTGCACTCCTGTGGGTGGATCTACTACTAATGTTCTGATATCAAGACAGCCATTGTCTGTATATGTATGCAAAACAAAACAATTGTTTGCACTCAAATCGCTAATATTAAAAGTAGATGGATCACTCTTTTTGATAGCAATAAGATTTTCATCGCAATCATACAATTCAAATCGATCAAGGAAGGAGGAACTGTTTCCGAAGTCAAAATCAGCTGTAAGTACTGTTGAGTTTTGTCCACATACCAACGGCGCATGGGTAAATGATACTTCAGGTGCACCATCGATAATAACCTCACCACAAATATCAGCTTCGCAGCCGTAAAAGTCTATGATGTGTACACACATGTCTGAAGGAACACCGGAAGCAACGGAGTTTTCCTCATCAAAATCATACATATCTCCCGGATAGTTGAGAGTTCCGGTTGTACCAAAAATCCCTCCGGCAGGATTCCACACAATGTCATATGGATCTGTACCAGACGTGATATTCACAACCATATTTGGTCCCGGGTCATCGATGCCATCCTGACAAATGCTCAGTGGATCTGGATCCATTTCCCCCTGAACCGGTGGTTTGACATCTACTTCAACCTCACCGGTACCCATGCAACCTTTATCATCCGTAACGGTTACAAAATAAGTAGTCGGTGAAAGTGGACAAACCTGAATGTAAGGCGTGTTTTGTCCAGTGCTCCAATGGTAAGAAACGTAATTACCCGAACCCCCACTCACATTGGGTGATATGGTACCGCAAGTTCCTTCACAAACATAAGCAGGGTCAAACAGTACTTCAAGGTTGGGATATACAGTAACTTTAAGCTCAAGGTCTGGTCCTTTACAAATTGAGTTTGCCCCTCTTGCATAAAACACATAAATTACCTCTTCTACATTTGGTCCTAAATTCACCAATACATCAGTGAAGGATGCAATACTATTTGGAAATGTTCCAGTCAATGTTTCACCTGTTACATTTGGATTATCAATAGTATTCAACACAATAACAGCGCCTGGTTCTGAAGCAACAACTTCAATGTCAACAGCATCCCCTGTACAAATTTCTTTATCGTCTCCTTCGACTGTGATATTGCCACTACAATCTACATCTCCGGCAAAAACCAATGGTGTAGAAAGTGAACACGAGAGGTCATCCCAACATCCGGTTTCACCATCTGCTGTTACTGTGATGGAAAAATCTAATCGTTCATTTTCACAATCTGTCATCTCGTCCAGATCTTTAACCTTTAGATTTAAACAGAAGGGTACTGTTTGGGTAGCATTGCAAGATGCCGGCAATCCCCACATGTTGTCAGGATCACCATCATTTGTACACCCTTGACTGCCACCAGGTGATGTGAACCACCATCCCCCAGGCAAAAGAGTACCTGCAGGCATACCTGCACTTGGGCCACCATAAGCCAGGCCCTTTCTTCCATCAATAGTAACAATGGAATAAATAGAACTATTAACATTGTAATCTACCTCATCCTCATCGAGCCAAAACCACCCCCCTGGAGGCGCTTGCCCAACCAAATTGGATTCTGCATAATCCCATCCACCATAGAGGGTAGGTATTATGCCCTGAATCCACTGACAGTTGTTACCGTCTGGAGGAGGAGGAGAAGAAACAGTAAATACAAAATTAAAACAGAAGTTTACGGTTTCTCCGGGGCAATAAGGGCCATTTACATCTGCTGTTGGATATTCCGGTCTTGTAATTGAAGTGATTTCAGATTCATAACAATCAAAAGTGTTAAAGAATGTAGCAACACACAAATCAAAATCACCCAAATCTTCTCCGTTGGCAGCTTCAATTTTGATCCAGTAACTCTGATTTGCTCCTGCTCCCACTGTTGCAGTTGTACCTTGAAAACAAGGAGCGAGTGAAGGCTGTAAAGCCAGGCTGCTACAGTCAGCTCCTGTATAATAGGTAATCAAAGGTGTAAAGGGTGCTGTTATATCAATTACCATTGAAGTAGCCTGTCCATCTGTATTTACCTGAAACCAAACAGATGCACCATTGGCATCACAATCGCCTCCTTCAGAACAATTGTAATTGTTGCACGAAGAAACGCAAGCGAAGCCACCATCTGTTATTGGTTCAAGGGCACTTGTGATGTCTTCACAAACATCCGCACCTTCGCATCCGTCTTTGTCTGTAAAAGAGAGCGAAAAATCTCCACATCCAGCTTCCGAACTACCCACCTTTACATAAATGGAAGTTGTGGAGAAGTCTTCACAACGAACAACAAAAGTTTCTGATCCAGCATTGATACAATAAGGATCAACATTTGGTGCAGGAGATAAACCACCTGTGCAATCTTGCCCTGGTGCTCCAACAAATACTTCCACTGCAATTACTCCACTCATTGTGCCATTGGCAAATGCAATTTCAACTGCTTTGGTTGTAGCACTGGGTTGGTATTCAAACCATACCGTTGACTCTTGATTACCTGGAGGACAAGATCCTGGATCACCTGGGTTTGTGGCACAACAAGTACTTGTCAAAGAAGCACTTCCTCCTGATGCAATTACTTCTGGAGTACAATCATTTGCTGGTGGTACAACCACTTTAATATCAAAACTAAAAGGAACACCTGCCGGATCTGTTGTTCCAACTGCCAATAGATAACTTGTATTTTCATCCACAGGAATGTTTTCAAAAGGGTTGGTATCTTCTGAACAAGCCAGGTAAGTACCCGCAGTACAATCTTCCAGGATGGTGATATAGGTTCCGGCAGGTATATTGGCAAAATCCAACTCCGTTGCCCCTGGTGGTGTGGTAATAGAAAAATAAACAGTTGGATTCTGTCCATGTGTACAGCCTCCTGCATTGAAGGTTTCCCAGCATGCATTTACGGTTGTGCCCGATACAGTTACAAATTCACAATTGGTTAAGCTAATTACATCCGGCCTGTCACAATCATCATTGAAAGGACCTGCATCGGCAATTTCAGAATAATCAACCCTTAAATCGCCGGCAGTAGCACCAGCTGTTGAAACCTGCAGGAAATAATCTCCCGGAGGTAAACAATCAAACTCATAGTCCAATGTACCACTGCCACACTCGGCATCAACAACAGTTCCATTACCACAGGCATCCTGAACTACACCTGCAACAATACCTCCTGTATAAGGATTAGCTCCCTGAGGCGTAATTACAATGTGTACTCCCCTTACACCAACAGCTGGTATGGTAAACTGATAAAAAATGACATTTTCCTGATCGCCAGTGGGGCAGGAAGGAATGGTAGGATCACCCCCAGCACAATTTGTTGTGCCGGTAATGCTACCAGATCCAGTTATATCGTAAGCAGAAAGATCTGCACAAGGATCATCATTGGGAGGACCGAGGTTGAATTTTATTTCAAACTCAAAATCGCCACCATCATCTCCATTGGATGATAAAGCAATTAGATATGTATTGCCTGCAACCAACGGTCCCATATTTCCAAATACAGTGTTCAGTCCGCTGTTGCAACCATCAACAATGTTTAGGTTAGAGCAGTCGGTGCCTTCGAATAACCCCATAAGCGGTTGTCCGGCACCACTGTAACTGGTAAACTCAAAATCCATTGTTGGATTATCTCCACTATTGCCAGGAGCAGTAAAACTATACCATGTTGTCTCTTCGGCATTAAAATCGCAAGGAGGCACGATGGCAGCCAGGTTTTCAGGACAAGCGTTTTCATTGCTGCCTGAGAAAGGTCCTAATATGACACAAATATCGGCAGGATCTACCGAAAGATCTATTGCACTGGTACAAGCATCATTTGGTGCAGCCGGGTTTTGAGCGGCAACTACTGAAACAGAAAATACACCGGCATTGGCAGCAGAGGAACCAATCATGATGTTATAAATACCTGGCTCCAAACAAGATAATTCTATTTCTCCATCTCCATTACAATCTTCCTCCACTAAGGTAGGGGCACATGGGTCTCCTGGTTCGAACACCGCTATACTAGGACTGGTAAGTCCGTTGACTGTAATGGTAAATTGATCATTTGGAGCCGTTAATTCGTAGGTATACCATAAAGTATTTTCAACCGGGCCTCCGCAGTTGTAATCATCGGTTGCACAAGTATTATCCTGGTTGTTCAACGTACCTGGAATATCTACAGCGGTAAAACCACCTGCACAAGGATCATCGTTGTCAGGAGTGACATTGTATTTAATATTAAAACCAACATTACCAGTAGTGCCATCCAAACCGATAGCCACATAATACGTGGTATTTTCAGAAACCGCAATTGGAGTACCTGTGGCTCCGCTGATACAACCGCCTCCAGGAATGGTACCTCCTGCAGCTGGACATGTGGCAAAAATTGACAAGTAGGCATTAGCCGTAATGTTGTTTAATTCTATGGTTGTTGTGCCTGAAGGAGTGGTAAACTCATACCAGACAATGGCATCTGCGCTGTAATCCAGTGCACAACCTGCCAAAGTAAAAGTTTCAGGACATGCTCCCACGGTAGTAGTTGCATTTACAGGGAAAAATTCACAAATAGGTAATTGATCAATGACCTCAGCATTGTCGCATAAATCATTGGGAACAGTTACCGGTGTTTCTGCAACGGTTAGAGAGAAGTTGCCAGCAGTTGCTGAAGAAGAACTTACAAAGATGGCAATGGTTTGAGGTTCCGGGCAATCAAGGGTAACACTGTTATCACAGTCACCTGCCAGAGAAGTATTGCAGTTATCTTCATAAATTTCAACTACGTGGTTGGATCCTGAAACTGAAACAGTAAGTGTTTTGATGCCGGGACCAATGGTGTATTCATACCACACAGAGGCCTGGTTCAATGTACCGGCGCATGGTGTTTTATCGTCGGTAGCACAAAGATTGGTAAGACCAGTATTGTTGCCCAGGTTAACGGCAATAGCATTGGCGCAATCATCATTTGAAGGATTGGGTGTTACTGTTATGGTTATCACATCAGTATCAGTACAGCCGTTTGCATCAGTAACTGTCACGGTCCAAAGTCCATCATGGATAGTGGGATCTGCGTTAGTACTATTGTAGTTGATTCCAGTGGCTGTGGAACCGTTTGGAAGATCCCAATTGTATGTATAGGGTGCTTGTCCAGTGGTTACAGAATTTGTTAAATTGATGTTGTCACCCTGGCAAACTGTAAAATTTGCAGGAGAATTTCCGTTGTTTACATTCTGAATTTCCAGGTTGGTTGGATTTGCATTTAAGATCAATGTTACTTCAGCAACAGTAAAACAACCGGTGGTGTTGTTTTCTACCCTTGCATAAACGATGGTGTTGTTTGCAGCATTGTAATTGGGCCCAATAACTGCTGTGCCGGCATTGGCATTGGCAAGAGATGTATGATATGTCACAGTAACATTGGCTGCACCATTGTCTATATCTGCACCATCATTGGAGTTGGTTGCGGGAAAGCCTGGAGCCAGTTCGGCATCAGTAAGTGTAAAAGTGGCAGTGGGGGCTCCATTGGCACATTCTTTTAATTCTGTGTCATTGGTTACCGGATTGGGACGAGCGGTAATGGTGATGACATCCGAATTTATACAGCCATTGGCATCTTCATAAAATACCTCATATAACCCGTCATTCACACCAATAGCGGCAGAGGCAATATTTAATGTATTGGTTGAACCCGCAATTGGCCCGCCATTTCTTTCCCAACTGTAGGTAACAGCACCTGCTGTCGCACTAAGTGTAAAAGGATCACCTTCACAAACTTCACCATCATTTGCTGTATTTCCACTATTTTCTGTAACTGTAAGATTAACTACAGGTAGAGGGTTGACGGTAACCGTTTGTGTTACAACTACTTCACAAGCATTATTATCTGTAATTGTGATTGAATACAAACCGTCATCAGCTATAGAGGCATTGGTGACAGATAAAGTAGAGGTTGTATTCCCTAGTGGAGCTCCATCTAAGGTCCAAGTATAGGTATAGTTTACGTTGGTAGTTACGGCAATACTAAAATTGTCCCCTACACAGACTATGCCATCATTGTTTACATTGCCTCCTGTCTCGGTTACGTTGACGGTGGTAGGAGGAGCTGTCAATGCGGTGGCGGTTATTTCGAAATTACCTGCGTTGACGTTTTCTGACACTACCATAATTATATAATTACCAGGTGTAATGGCATAACATTCACCAGTGATATTGGTAGCAGGTAGTGGGGCTGCAGAGCCGTTGCAATTGCTCATGATGTACACTTCATGGGCACCTAAAGCAGGTGCGCCTGTGGGGTTGATATCAACCGTGATCCGGTCGGTACCCGGCGGGAAAAAAGCGTTATTTACACTGAAGTATTGTACGTTGTCATTGACTATGGAAATTGGATTGAAATTCCCACCAGGAATCGTAACACCTGTGTTGTCAAAAGGACCGAGCGTTGTGCCTGAAGTAAGCGCTGTAGGCATGCTACAGTCTGTGGATAACAGAGCAAAAGGCACTTCCATCGAATGTTTGATCTCAATGCCGGTATCTGAATTGCACAATGCAAAAGTTACCATTTTACTGTTTACAACAGTGGCTGCCGTCAGGATGCCAAAAGTGAAAGTACTTAAAAGCGTGACGTAAAAAAGTTTTTTCATCAACAAAAAATCTAGTGGTTAGCAATGACCAATTTGGTATTAATAATATCTTAAAAATCAGCAAAACGCTGCTTTTGTCATTTGTAAGGTGAGAACCGCCTGAGGAGAAATTAATACAGGGCAAAGCTAAAAAAAAATAACCGATTGACCTAAGTTTCAAACTTTTACATTGAATATTTGAGTAAAAAAGTATTTTATTTTGGTATTGTAAAAAAAACTTAAAATTTGTAATAATTAACCCTGATTTTAAACAAAATACCCAATTTTATACTGAAATATTACTGCCAAATATTACGACTTTTTCTAATGCAATATAAATAATATGAATAAATTCAAATGCCAGGCTCTGAAATCTGAAAATGTCATAAATATTACATTTACATCATTGATCGCTTCCTTATTATGGCAAGCAATAGATACTTTTGCAGTTCAAATAAAATCCAGTAGTGATAATTGATGTCATTATTCCCGCCTTTAATGAAGAAGCGTCTATTTCCAAGGTTATTGATCATTTACCAAAGGATAAGATAAGACACATTGTGGTGGCCAACAATGGCAGCACAGACAACACCCGTCAAAAAGCAGTTGAAGCGGGCGCTTTTGTAGTGGACCAAAAAATTAAAGGGTATGGGATAGCATGCCTAACCGCGATGGCCTATTTGGAAAATCAAGAAATTAAACCGGACATTGTCGTTTTTATAGACGGCGATTTCAGTGATTACCCTGAACAACTTCCATTGGTCACTGAGCCGATCGAAAAAAATGAAGCTGATTTTGTGGTTGGATCCCGGGTAATGGGTAATCACCAGAAAGGGGCATTATTATGGCAACAAAAAACAGGCAATGCCATAGCAACCTTTCTAATCCGGGCCCTGTATGGTTATCATTTTACAGATTTGGGGCCTTTCAGAGCCATTCGATACCAGCACTTACAGCAACTTAAAATGCAGGACAAAAATTTTGGATGGACGGCTGAAATGCAAGTAAAAGCAGCAAAACAAAAATTGCGTTGTAAAGAAGTTGCAGTAGATTATCGCAAACGAATTGGCATTTCAAAGGTTTCCGGCACGATTAGCGGTAGTATAAAAGCAGGTTATAAAATATTATTTGTGGTTTTTAAGTGGGCACTCAGGTGATCGCATTTCTGAAATTGGCTATTTGGGGCATACATTGGTTAGCGGTGGTTTTCATTTTTGTGTATTGTACCTATCTTTTTATTTTGGCAATTATAAAAATTTCTAGACAAAATATAAAACCAAAGTCTTTTGAATTTGGTGAATTACCATGGGTCACCATTCAGCTGCCTCTTTACAATGAAAGATGGGTGGCAGATGAATTATTCGCCTGTATCGATCAAATACAATATTCCCGATTACAGATTCAGATCCTGGATGACAGCACAGATCAGACATTGGATATATCGAAAAAGTGGTACGAAAAATGGAGGGAAAAAGGCAGAGATGTGGAGTTACTTCATAGAACTGAGAGGGTCGGCTTTAAAGCAGGAGCTTTGTTGCATGGGCTGAAGCGTGCAAGAGGGGAAATGATCGCTATTTTTGATGCAGACTTCAGACCGGCTCCAGATTTTCTGATTCGAATGATGCCGTTCTTTCATTCTTCTCAGATAGCGGCTGTCCAGGCTAGGTGGGGATATAGCAACCCGGATCAAAACATGCTTACCAGGTTGCAAAAATTGCAGTTAAACGTCCATTTTCAAATAGAGCAGCAGGCAAAGTTTATACAACAATTGTTGATCCAGTTTAATGGCACCTGCGGAATTTGGAGAAAATCGGCCATAGAGCAAGCTGGCAATTGGCAGAGTGATACCCTTACTGAAGACCTTGATTTGAGTTACAGAGCCCAACTTGCCGGGTACCAGTTGGTATACAATGTGGAACTGGAGGTAAAAGGTGAATTGCCTCAGGAAATAAGTGGTCTCAAATTACAGCAGCACAGGTGGATGAAAGGAGGAGCAGAAACGGCAAAAAAGCTACTACCAAAGTTATGGTATTCAAAACTATCTCCAATTGCTAAACTCACGGCAAGCATTCACCTTCTTTCTAGTTCGGTTTATATCGCTGTATTGACAATGGTTTTTACAACCTTCTGCATTACCCTATTTTTGCCGCAAGAGCAGTTGATTAACGTCCCTGCCGTGATCTCATATCTTCCATTTGTTTTTTTTGTTGTAAGCATGATCATAGCTAATCCGCCTGCAACAAATAATACTACTTCTAAATTAAAACATTGGGTAACTTTTATAATTTATTTGCCCGTATTTATGGCCTTTAGTCTGGGGCTTTCCTATCACAATGCAAAAGCCGCTGTGGCAGGGTGGTTGGGCATCAGAACCCCTTTTATCAGAACCCCAAAAACAGGCTCCCACAGCAATAATAATTATATCCAGGGTCAATTCCATCCTATCAGATTAGTTCCTGAATTACTGATGGCTATTATATGTACAATCTGTATTTTGGTAAAAGGAAAAGAGAATCCCTTTTTCGTTTTTCATTTATTGGGAGCCATCGGTTATCTTAGTATCTTTATACTTACCTTTTATTCACAATACTCAAAAAATGAAGATTGATAAATCGATACTGAATTTTCTAAATCAGTTGAAAAAAAACAATGAAAAACCATGGTTTGAAAGCCACAAGGCAGAGTTCAAAGCATGCCAGGAAAAGTACAATGATTTTTGCAACAGTGTACTTCAACAACTTTCCAAAACAGATCAACTAGAAGGGGTCAAGGTATTTAGAATCTACAGAGATGTACGCTTTTCAAAGGACAAAACGCCCTACAAAACCAATTTTGGGGCTGCATTTACAAGGGTGAAACCCTATTTAAGAGGTGGTTATTACCTACACATTGAACCGGGCAATAGCTTTGTGGGTGGTGGCTTTTGGGATCCAGATCCCGCTGATGTGAAACGCATAAGGGAGGAGATTGCGGCTGATGCAAAACCACTGCAGAAAATTCAAGCATCCAAAACATTTGTTGAGTATTTTGGTGAGATCAGTGGAGATCAGCTTAAAACTATGCCTAGGGGTTTTGATGCCAGCCTACCCGGGCAGGATCTCATCAGGAGAAAACAATATCTGGTGATGCGTAAATTTGCTGATAAAGAAGTGCTTTCAGATGGATTTGCGCAGGAAGTGGTAAAAACCTTCAAGGCTATGCGTCCATTTTTTGATTACATGACTATGGTCCTCACGACAGACAGCAACGGAGAATCGCTTCTAAAATGAAGAAGCTGGTGGCATTGACAGGAGCAGGTATCTCTGCAGAAAGTGGTATCAAAACCTTTCGGGATGCAGATGGCCTGTGGGAGGGGCACAACATCATGGAAGTAGCCAGTCCCGAAGGCTTTCAACGTAATCCTGAACTGGTATTGGATTTTTATAATCAAAGACGAAAACAACTCAAGGAAGTGACGCCCAATGCTGCACATGAAGCGCTCAAATTGCTGGAAACCCAATTTGATACATGGGTTATTACTCAAAATGTTGACGATTTGCACGAAAGAGCCGGTTCTACTCAAATCATTCACTTGCATGGAGAGCTCAACAAAGTAATGAGCTTAGGTCCTCCTCACGAAGTTTATCACTGGACGGAAGATCTTTTCATTCACCATCGTTGTGAGCGGGGCTTTGGCATGCGACCCCACATCGTCTGGTTTGGAGAAGCCGTGCCCATGCTCGAGAGTGCAGCTGCACAGATTTTGGATGCGGATATTGTGTTAGTCATTGGCTCTTCCATGCAGGTTTATCCAGCAGCTGGGTTGGTAGCTTATGCACCCAAAGGTGCCGAAGTGATTTATATTGACCCAAAACCTAAAATTTCTTACGAACTTAGTGTTCGTCAAAAGCTCACCGTAATATCCAAACCCGCTACTGAAGGCATGGCTGATTTTTTAAAATTATTCCTTCGCGGGTAAGATTTGTTAATTATCTTTGAAAACAAAAAGATTATCATGAGAAAAAATGTAATGTTACTTTTTTTAGGTCTGGCACTGCTTGCTACTCAATCGTGTAAAAAAGAAGAGGCAGAAATTAAAGGTTGTCGTGATAAAGACGCCGAAAACTACAATGCATCTGCCAATGTTGATGGTGATTGTGTTTATGCCAGGGATAAGTTTATTGGCACTTATAATGGCACCCTTTCGTGTCCTGGCAGTCTGGCGCTGATTAGCGGTCAGACCAACTTCAACATAGATGAAAACATAACAGGTGGTAAAAATGACGTCAATGTATTGATTACCACAACTACTGGTCTGGTCGTTCCCGTTACAGGAACATGTAGTGGCAATAAGTTGTCAATTGATGCATTGTTGAAAGATTTAAAAATCAATATGTTTGGCACGGATGTTCGCGTAGATATTACCGCAAAAGGTGAGGTTACCCTCAATGAGACCACTAAGGTAATGAGTGGAAATTTGACACTGAATACAAAGGGTATAGAAATTCCGCTGGATTTGACAGACAATTGTCCGATCAACGCCACCAAGCAATAAAACAAATGATCTAGTGGCCATCCATACCGTGGATGGCCCCACCTTCACACTTATATATTCTGGCTGGAAACTTATCTATGATTCGATAATCATGGGTGGCAAGGATCATTGCGGAGTTGTTCTCTTTGCAAACCCTGTTGAGTAAATACAAAATTTCATCGGAAGTGTCGGGATCAAGATTACCGGTAGGTTCGTCTGCAATGATGATTTCTGGTTTATTTATAATGGCCCGGGCTATGGCTAATCTTTGTTGTTCTCCACCCGACAACTGGTGTACCTTAGTGTTGAAATAGGATAAAAGTCCCACTTCACCCAACACCTCTTCTACCCTATTTCTAATGGCTGTTTTGTCTCGCCAGTCTGTTGCAACCATCACAAAGGACAAATTATGTGCAACAGTCCATTGCTTAAAGAGGTAAAAATCCTGAAATACCATGCCCAACCTCCTCCTAAGATCGGGTATCTGGGCTCTTTTTATTTTTCTAAGATCGTAATCAAGTACCTTGGCTTCACCAGATTTGATGATGGCTTCACCATAAATTGAATTGAGCAAGCTAGATTTACCACTGCCTGATTTGCCTATGATATAACACATTTCAGCTTGAGCCAGATCAAAATTGACACTGTCTAAGACAACATTTCCGGATTGCTCTATGGTTGTTTCCCTATAATCTACTACTAATGGAATGGACACAGTGATCAGATTTAAATTTCACATTGAATTTGGTAAATGTGGGGCCAAAGCTTACCCGTTACCCAAAGCAAGCCTGAATCTGCGTGGAAGGCTATGCCATTCATTTCAGCACATTTTGGATTCTTAGATTTTGCGTCATTTTGGAGTGCAGCCAGATCCAAAACACCCACAACATTTCCCGTGGTGGCGTTAATTTTAGCGATCTGGGTAGTCATCCAAATATTGGCAAAAATATATCCATTTACATATTCAAGTTCATTGAGGTAGTAAACAGGATTGCCATTTGCCCTTATATTCAGCTCTTTTGTTTTTTTATACGTTTTAGGATCAATGAATGTCAGCTTATCGGTTCCATCACTCATGATTAGATTCGTACCATCGGATGTAAGTCCCCAGCCTTCTGCGCTCGTATACTTGAAACTACCTTCGCTTTTGAACGTGGCTGCATTGTAAATAAATGCAAGCTGGTTTTTGTACGTTAATTGATATAGTTTGTCTTTTAAAATGACAACACCTTCGCCAAAAAATTTGTTTCTGTCCAATTCGATTTTGACATCAATCAGGCCGGTTTTAATATCCACAGGCCCTGCTACTGATCGGGTTTGAGGCAATTCAGCGGGTGAACCTGTGCCTTCAAACAACTGGCGGTTATGAAAAAATAGTCCTTCCGTGAAAGCATTGATGTCGTGGGGAAGCTGGCCTGCTAACACATAATTCATGGGTTTGACAGATTCCGCGGCGGCCGGGCCTTGGCTTTGCTCATCCGCCTTTGAGGCTGGCTTGTCTTTGCAGGCAGAAATAAAAAGTAAGGCAAAAACAGTGCAAACCCAAATTCTCTTCATATTCCTCATTTTACTGCAAAATAACGCTATTTTTTTGGCAGTTGGCATTCGCATTAACACCATTTAACAAAAAACAAAAATGGCCTGTCTTACGACAAGCCATTTTTTATCATGAGTTTATTTCAAATTTATTTAGTAACAATAAATTTTCTCTGTGCTACACCACTGGCAGTTTTCATTTCCAGGATATAGATGCCGCTTTGGAAAGCAGAAACATCAATTCTGTCATTGATTTGAGTGCCTTTGTAAGCTACTTTTGACCACAACATTTTGCCTGTAGTGGTATAAATATTCACTGTTGCTCCAACAACTTCGTTGGTAGAAATCTCAAAGAATAAGATGTCTGCAGTTGGATTTGGATAAACTTTGAATCCTGTAACAAAGGCTGGGTCATTTACTGAAGTAACGCTTTCTACAATAAATGTAAAGGTTTTCTGACAGCCATTTTCATCTGTCACTACAGCTGTATAAGTTCCTGCTGCCAAATTGCTTATACTGGCTCCAGTAGCTCCATTGCTCCAAACAATTGAAAGATTTCCAGTACCGCCTGCTGTTGTCAGGTTGATGGCTCCATTGCTTGCTCCGTTGGTAGCATTGGTGATGGCTGCATTTGCCTCGATGGCTGCTGTTTCAGTAACAACAAATGTCTGACTTACAGAAAGTCCAACTTCATCGGTAACCACACATGTATATGATCCTGCTGAAAGACCAGTGATAGTTTGTGTGTTGGCTGTAAAACCATTTGGACCTGTCCAGGCATAAGTAAGATTACCTGTAAATGGACCACCTGACACCTCTGCAGTGATGGTACCACTCGCACCTCCATTACAAATATTACTTGTTACAGTACCTGCAACAGCTGGAGCAGTGTAGTAAACTACATCATTGCACTGTGTAACAGTTCCACACTCAGTTGTAGTGGTAAGACAAATATTGTAAGTACCGGATGCAGCAAATGAAATGGTTACATTCTGACCCTCAACTTGCTGTCCGTTACCCAAATTCCATACTGCAGCACCGTTTCCAGTGCTTACAAGATTGAGTTGACCGTTGCTTAGAGCAGAAGTAAAGCTGGCTACCGGATTATTGATAACTTCATCCACTGTAACAGTCAGACTTGACTGACAAGAGGTAGCAGTATTGATCGCAGTCATGGTATAAGTACCTGGCTCGTTTACAACCGGAGTCAATGTGTTGCCACCGCTTACTATGTTCCCATTGGCAGTAGTCCAGCTAATATTGAACTGAGCAGGGTCTCCAGAAAGTTCGCCAGTTATGGTGATTTCACCCACCAAACAAGTGAGGTTTACAGGGGTTTGCGCACTAATTTGTGGTAAACCAGCAGCTGAAGATACAGTTGACTCTGCGGTACTAATACAGCCATTGGCTCCGGTAGCTGTTGCAGTAAATGTACCAGCATTTCCTACGGTTGCACAATTAGCTGCAACCGGAGTGCCATTGATGTTCCATACAACAGAGGTAGTAGGCGCAACAGTAGCACAAATCTCTGCTGTGTTAACGCTACAAGTCAATTCTGCGTTGGTAACAGCAATGGTTGGTGCCGTTACGTCTTCAGTGATTTCTATTGTTGCGTTGGATGTACAGCCATTGGAAGGATCAGTAACTTGAAGTGTATAAACACCAGGGTCGCCAACCTCAACGGTTGGAGTTGTACCAATAACACCTGCTGCATTAGACCACTGGTAAGACAAGTTAGTTCCTGTTGAAGCACCTGCATTTAGAGTTGCTGTTGTAACTGAACATGTCAATTGAGTAGGAGCACCAGCATTGGCTGTTGGGCCATTATTAACCATGGTTACCTGAGTAGATGAAGTTACAGAGCAGTTTGCCTGATTATTGGTCACTTTGAGTGTATAAGTGCCCGGTGCATTTACCACAGCTGTAAGGCTGTTTGCACCTGATACAATATTACCGTTGGTAGTGGTCCACAAATATGAATAATTGCTACCTGTTGAAGAACCAGCACCGGAAATGGTAACCTGTGGGGTTGAGCAATTGAGTGAACCCTGGGTTGCAGCAGCAACAGTTGGTGTACCAGTAGATTCGATTTCAAATTCGTCTGTGTGGAAACAGCCATTTAAGTCCGTCACCGTATATTCATAAATGCCAGGTGCCAAATCAAAAAATACATTGTTGGTACTTGCATTTTGGTTGCCTAATTGATAGAAGTGGAAACCTGTTCCTCCTTCCGATTCAATAGTAGCGGAACCATTCGAATTGGTACAGGTTGCTGCATTGGTATATGCGAAAGAAGACAATGCTTCAGGCTCTTCAATGGTATATGTTTCTGCGATTGTGCAACCCTGATTATCAGTAACTGTTACGGTGTAATCACCAGGACCCAAATCCTGAATGCCAGGGCCTGATTCACCGTTGCTCCACTCGTAGGAGTAGCCTGGATAGCCTCCAGCAGGAGCTACAGAAAGTCCTCCATTGTTGTATGAATTACAAGTCACGTTTGATTGTGAGTAGTTTTCAAGATTAAGTGCGACGCTAGGGCCACCAACGGTAAATGATTTAGTTACAAAATAACCATTGACATCAGAAACTGTTACAGAATATGTGCCCGCATCCACGCCAGTAAGGTCTTGTGCAGTTGAGCCATTAGACCATTCATAAGATTTGTTTAAATAACCACCTGTAACATTGAGGTTAACTCCGCCTCCACCTGGACAAACGGCATTGTATGCGTCACCTTCAACTGCAAGGGTAAAAGAACTGAACATCCAGTTTTCCCAGGTAGCGGCACCCGCCTGACCAACTTCCCAAGCTCTTTTATCAGGAGAAATGGCATATAGTGTAGGGTAATAATTGATCTGATAATTGGCTTCAATATAAGCTGTAGTGGAATTGAGATCAATAATTGGGTAAGGTGTACCGTTGACCCAGTTGCCCTGGGTGCCACCTACACAGCCATTAGGACCATAAAGACATGCTGTATTGGTACTAAGGTCTGCTTCAATGAAAAACACCATTATATCATCTGAACCATTTGGACCAAATTCATTGTAGAGTTCTTCAAGTACTCCTGAATTGTGGTAATTCCAGCATGGACCACACCAGGTAGCAGAGAAATCGATGATCACCGGCTTGTTCTGGTTTAGAATGTTGTACAAGGTCCATGTTTGACCATTGATATCGGTGGCAGTCCAGTTAGAAGCTGTTGCCCCATTTTCCAGCTGTGCTTTCAACTGAATACTCAGTCCAAAACAAAGGGTGAAGAGAAACAAAAGTAAAATTTTCCTCATGTCTAATAGTTTTACAGATTAATTTAGGACAAATGTAAGAATTTAGAATTTTATATTAAAAGAAAAAGATTAGGAAAATTTTATTCTGAAATGGTCTCGAAATTTATGACTTTTAGAATGAAAATTTCTTTACTAACTTAAATTCAAAATAAAATTATTGAAATTTATATATGGTGAACTCTGAGTTAAAAAAACCAATGCTGATATTTAGGTTAGTGTCAAATGCACGCTAAGCCACTTTCTACAAATTCGGCTATGATATGATTAAGTGCAAAAAAAATTCTCCTATAAATTCACGCTCAATCTTTTACAAATAGAATTAATTATTATCAACGTTTGCCTCGCATTTGCTGCATGGCGTTGCCCATTCCTTTGCCTGTACTCATCATTTGCATCATTTTTCTCATTTGGTCAAATTGTTTGACAAACATGTTGACATCGTTGATGGATTTTCCTGAACCCAATGCAATTCTTTTTTTGCGGTTCATGTTGAGAAGCTCCGGATTCTTTCTTTCTTCGGGCGTCATAGAAAAAATGATGGCTTCTACTTTGGTAAATGCAGAATTGTCAATGTCGAGATCTTTGGTTAGCTTACTCATACCAGGGATCATACCCATTATGGACTTTAGGTCGCCCATTTTTTTGATTTGGTTCATTTGAGCGAGGAAGTCATTAAAATCAAATTTGTTTTTTCTGATTTTACTTTCAAGTTTCTTCGCTTCTTTTTCATCAAATTGCTCTTGAGCCTTTTCAACCAGGGAGACAATATCACCCATTCCCAGGATTCTCTGTGCCATCCTTTCTGGATAGAAGACATCCAGCGCATCCATCTTTTCACCGGTGGATACAAACTTAATGGGTTTTCCGACGGTATACTTGATAGAAAGGGCCGCTCCACCGCGGGTGTCGCCATCCAATTTGGTCAGAACCACTCCATCAAAATTAAGCCTGTCGTTGAAAGCCTTTGCCGTATTCACAGCATCCTGGCCCGTCATAGAATCGACCACAAACAAAGTCTCGGTTGGCGTAACTGCTTCTTTAATGGCAGCAATTTCGGTCATCATTTCTTCATCTACAGCGAGGCGACCCGCTGTATCTATGATGACCACGTCAAATTTATTATTGACCGCATAGACAACGGCATTTTTTGAGATTTCTACGGGGTTTTTATTTTCAATTTCTTTGTAAACCTCAACTCCTACAGATTCGGCCACCACCGACAATTGATCGATCGCCGCAGGTCGGTAAACGTCGCAGGCAACCAACAGTACTTTTTGATTTTTCTTTTCTTTGAGCCATAGAGAAAGTTTGCCTGAAAAAGTGGTCTTACCGGATCCCTGCAGACCAGATATCAGTATGACTCCAGGGTCTCCTTTAAAGTTGATGCCTGCTGCCTGCCCCCCCATAAGGCTGACCATTTCATCCATCACAATTTTAACCATCAGCTCTCCTGGCTTAACAGACTGCAATACATTGTCTGTACCCAGAGCTTTGTCCTTCACCTTATCGGTAAAATCTTTGGCTATGGCATAGTTAACATCGGCATCAACCAAAGCGCGTCGAATTTCTTTGATGGACTGGGCAATATTTATTTCCGTAAGTTTGGCATCGCCTTTTAGCATTCTTAGCGCGCCATCTAATTTCTCACTTAAGCTGTCAAACATAGTTATAAGATTTAGGTATACATGCCTGGCTTTTCACCGTGCGGCATTGAGGGTGCGAAAATACATTAATCCGTCGAAATAAACATCAAAGACCTTGTGATTTGGCTTCATTCCAGAGCTGGTCCATGGCATCAAGCGACATATTTTCCAATTGATCTCCAGCTTTTTGCTCAATGTAAGAGAATCTCCGAATGAATTTTTGGTTGATAGCCTCAAGAGCTGATTCCGGATCTACATTCAGATACCTGGCATAGTTGACCATGGCAAAAAGTACATCGCCAAATTCCTCAAAGATGGCTTTTGGATCGTTCTGATTTTCGGCTTCCTTCAATTCCTCAATTTCTTCCAGCACTTTATCCCAAACCTGGGCTTTGTGTTCCCATTCAAAACCAATTTTTCCGGATTTTTCCTGGATGCGGTATGCTTTAATCATTGCTGGCAGACCTGAAGGAACTCCGGAAAGCACTGATTTTTTTCCTTCCTTTAACTTGAGTTTTTCCCAATTTTGTTTCACCTCTTCCTCGTTTGCTACCTGCACATCTCCGTAAATATGGGGGTGTCGGTGGATGAGTTTTGCATTTAATTTATCGATGGCAGAAGTGATATTGAACTGTCCGGTTTCTTCCCCCATTTTGGCATAAAAAACTATGTGCAGTAATAGATCACCCACTTCTTCTTCAATGCCCTGCAAATTTCCTTGTGTAATGGCATCAGCCAATTCATAGGTTTCTTCAATGGTTAGATTTCGGAGTGAATCAAAGGTTTGTTTTTTATCCCAGGGACATTTTTCCCTCAGGTCATCCATAATGTTAAGCAGTCTTGAAAAAGCTTCTTTTTTTTCTTCCATCTTCAACTATGACAGGATTGGTTTGTTGTACATTTGTAGTTCAAAAGTAAATTAAAATTCACAATGGGAGCTCTTGCATATCAACTGGCCGTTGTCTTTGGCTTATTTGCGGTTGGGATTTTATTAATGAATGTCAGGTATATCTTTACCGGGAAAGAGTTTCATGGTTCTTGTGCCTCAAATAACCCATTGATAAAGAATAAATTTGGTGAATGTTCGGTATGTGGCAAAAAGCCCGAAGAGGCATGTAAAATGCCCGAGATTCACAAGTAAAAACAACGTCTTATCTGTTGATTATTCTGCCTGATTGCATTGATAGCCAAGCAAATAGCATGGTAGCAACGATGAGTATAAAGATGAGCATGTTTGGTTATTTGTTGCGAAAATAGGAATATTATTTTGATTAACAAAGCATTGCGTCAATTTTTAGATTTTCCCAAAAAAGCCTGAAAACTCGAGATTTTTAGCAAAAAAGCTTCATATTCAGTATTTTTTATTAACTTTGCGCCCGCTAAAGCAGGATTGGAAATATTCTGCATATTGGTAATTATTAAATTTTATTCATGTCAGCTTATTTATCAAAAGAAAAGAAACAAGAAATTATTGCCACTTATGGAGGCAATGCAGCCAACACAGGCTCAACCGAGGCGCAGATTGCGCTTTTTACCACCAGAATTCAGGCCATGTCACAGCACCTGAAAGAAAACAGAAAAGACAATTCATGCCGAAGGGCATTGCTTACTCTTGTAGGTAAGAGAAAACGATTATTGTCATACCTCCACGACAAAGACATAGCGAAGTACCGCGAGTTGATCGATAAACTTAACATTAGAAAATAAACCCATTGAGAGAGTGCCCTGCACTCTCTTTTTTTTACTTTTCCGGTCACCTTGGCCGGAAAATAGACACATACACAATTAAAATATATCATTTATGGGAAACATCATTCCTACTTCCGTCAATTTCAACTTACCGAACGGAAAAAAAGTAACCATTGAAACCGGCAAACTTGCCACAATGGCCCACGGTTCTGCTGTGGTTCGCATCGACAATACCATGTTGCTGGCAACAGTAGTTGCTGCATCCAAGCCCAAAGAAGGGCAGGATTTCTTCCCCCTTTCTGTTGATTACCAGGAAAAATTTGCCGGCAATGGAAAAATTCCTGGCAATTTCTTTAGAAGAGAAAGTAAACTTTCAGATTATGAGGTTTTGATTTCCCGACTGGTAGACAGAGCCATCAGGCCTTTGTTTGATGACGACTTTGTCAATGAAACACAAATCATGATTTCTCTGATTTCCGGAGATGCCAATAATATGCCCGACTGTTATGCTGCCCTGGCTGCATCAGCTGCCCTTGCAGTTTCTGATATTCCATTTAATGGCCCTATTTCCGAAGTACGAGTAGCAAAAATAAATGGTGAATTTGTTGTAAACCCATCAAGACAGGAAATACCCGCTGCAGAATTGGATATTATAATCGCAGCAACTATGGACAACGTTATGATGGTTGAAGGTGAAGCAAAAGAATGTCAGGAAGCAGACCTGATCACGGCCATTAAAGTTGGTCATGAAGCCATCAAAGTACATTGTAAGGCACAGCTCGAATTGGCAAGCCTGGTAGGTGAAAAAGCCACTGTAAAACGCGTAGTAGAGCCCCTTCCCGTAAACGAAGAGTTGGCAGAAAAAGTAAAAAATGCATGCAGTGATAAGATCTATGCCATTGCCAGATCTGCATCCGACAAGATGACCAGAAAAAAAGCTTTCGATAAAGTGGCTGAAGAATTTGTTGCCCAGTTGGAAGCAGAAATGGGAGAAACGTATGAATCTGCCATTGGCACTGAAGCAGGCAAATACTACGATAAACTGAAGAAAAAAATTGTCAGAGATGTAGTGTTAAATGAAGGGCTTAGGCTGGATGGTCGAAAAAGCGATCAGGTACGTCCAATCTGGTGTGAGGTGGATTACATACCATCCGCTCACGGTTCTGCTATCTTCAACAGAGGAGAAACACAGTCTCTTACATCTATGACATTGGGATCAAAAACCGATACGTTGTTGATCGATAATTCACTGGAACAATACTACGAGAAGTTTATCCTTCATTATAACTTCCCTGCCTTTTCTGTTGGAGAAATCAAACCTTCAAGAGGTCCCGGAAGGAGGGAAATTGGTCACGCCAACCTGGCTGCCAGATCATTGAAGCAAGTACTTCCGGCAGACAATCCCTACACCATTAGAATTGTATCCGACATCCTGGAATCCAATGGTAGTTCATCAATGGCAACAGTATGCGCCGGTACCCTGGCACTGATGGATGCAGGTATTAAAATTAAAGCACCTGTATCTGGAATCGCCATGGGCATGATTGCGGAAGGAGGTAAAGTGGCAATCTTGTCTGACATCCTTGGTGATGAAGATGCGCTCGGAGATATGGACTTCAAGGTTACAGGTACAGCCAAAGGCATCACAGGTTGTCAAATGGATATTAAAATCGACGGACTTCCTTATGAAATGCTCGAGAAAGCACTTATCCAGGCAAAAGAAGGAAGGCTTCACATATTGGGAGAAATGAGCAAAGCCCTGGCAGAGCCAAGAGCAGATCTTAAGCCTCACGCACCAAGAATGGTAGAGATTGTAATAGACAAAAGCTTCATTGGTGCGGTGATCGGCCCTGGAGGAAAGATCATTCAGGACATTCAAGCACGTACAGGCACTATTATCAACATAGAAGAAGTGGATGAAAAAGGAGTTGTTTCCATCATGAGTACAAATGGGGATGGCTTGAAACAAGCATTGGAAGAAATTGACAAAATTACCTTTACCCCACAGGTAGGTGATACGTACGATGCTTTCGTTGAAAGCGTGATGGAGTACGGAGTATTTGTGAAATTTAAAGGCAAATCAGGTCTTGTACACATTTCAGAAATTTCTCACACCAAAATTGACAAGGTGGCTGATGTGCTTAAAGTTGGTGATGTAATCAAAGTAAAATACATTGGTACAGATCCAAAAACGGGTAAGATGCGATTGTCAAGAAAGGCAACTCTTCCTAATCCGAGAGACAATAAGCCGCAGGAGAATTCTTAATAGTCAATAATTAATACTTGAAATAGGCAGTTGGGAATTCTCCGGCTGCCTATTTTAATTCAATTCACACTCATTAACCTTTAGCCATGGCCAACATTGTAGCGATAGTAGGTAGACCCAATGTGGGCAAATCCACCTTATTCAACAGACTGATTGGAGAACGAAAGTCCATCATAGACGATATAAGCGGTGTAACACGCGACAGGATCTATGGCTTTAGTGAATGGGGTACCAAGTCATTTACCGTAGTAGATACCGGTGGTTTCGTGCATGGTTCTGATGATGTTTTTGAGGCAGCCATTCGCTCCCAGGTTCAAATAGCCATTGAGGAAGCTACTGTGATTTTATTTATGACCGATGTGACCACAGGCATTACGGATCTAGATGCAGAAATCGCAGACAAGCTGAGAAGGGGTAAAAAACCTGTGATCTGCATTGTCAATAAGGTAGACAATTCACAGCGGGATCTAATGGCCAATGAGTTTTGGGCATTGGGTTTTGAAAACACCCTGTTTTTAAGTTCTATTACAGGCTCTGGTACTGGAGAATTAATGGACATGATCAATGAATACCTGCCCGAGGATAGTGACGACCTCAACCAGGAAAGTGATTTGCCAAGAATTGCAGTAGTAGGTCAGCCCAACGTAGGTAAATCATCTTTTACCAATGCATTGTTGGGTGAAGACAGAAACATTGTTACCGACATACCAGGAACCACCCGGGATGCCATTTACACAAAGTACGACAAGTTTGGACATCAATTTTATTTAATTGACACAGCCGGTATTAGAAAGAAAAATAAAGTCCATGAAGACCTGGAGTTTTATTCTGTAATCAGGGCAGTAAAGACTATTGAAGAGGCTGATGTTTGTATTCTAATGCTGGATGCAACGGTGGGTATAGAATCGCAGGATTTGACCATCTTATCTCTCATTACACGAAAGAATAAGGGCTTGGTTATCCTTGTTAATAAATGGGACTTAGTTGAAAATAAAGAAACCAATACAGCGCGCGATTTTGAGAATGAGTTGAAGGAGAGGATTGCACCCTTTACAGATGTGCCCATTGTTACCGTTTCTGTGCTTGAAAAACAGCGCATTTTTAAAGCGGTCGAAATAGCAATGGTAGTTTTTGAGAACAGGAGCAGAAAAATAAAAACTTCAGAACTCAATGATGTAATGTTGCCTTCCATAGAAAGATATCCACCTCCCTCACATCGGGGAAAATTTATTAAAATCAAATTTATTACGCAGCTGCCACTTCCCTACCCTGCCTTTGCATTTTTTTGCAATCACCCAAAACACATTCGTCCCAGTTACCGCAACTACCTGGAGAATCAGTTGCGAATGCATTTCAAGTTTACAGGAGTACCAGTAAGTATCTTTTTCAGGGAAAAATAAATAGGTAAGGAAACCTTATCTGACAACGGTTAAATCACCGTGCATTAACTTTTCTTCACCCTTCTCATTGGTGTATGAAAGCTGGTATACATATACACCTGGTAAGACCAATTGCCCCAAATATCTTCCATCCCATAATGGTTGAGATTCAGATATAATAAAATTCTCTTTGTGGAACATTCTCTCACCCCATCGACTGTAAACAGAAATAGCATTTATCTTCAGACCTGAGTCATTGGATATAATTTTCCACCCATTGTTTTCTCCACCCCTTGGATCCAGAGCAAAAATATTTGAGATATAAACCTTGGGGGTTTCTTTGACAACGATGTCAAAATTTTTCTCCATCAGACAGTCTTTGTAAAAAATCACTACCTGATGACTATATACTCCGCCTTGTTGGTAGGTGAAGTTGGTTGAAAAACAATCACCTTTACAGTACAACTCTCCATTGACAAACCATTCCACACTGTCAATCAGGCTTTGTTCACTTACCAATTCTTTTAAGGTGATATTGAAGGTTTGATTGTCATAAAATGGCCCCTCATCCATGATAAAACTAACAGAAGGGTACGTGGGTGGGTTGATGTTAAATGTTTTTATAATTTTACAGGCATTGCCATCTACAATTTCAAGGCTGTGATTACCAATGCTTACGCCCGTCATATTTGGGTCTTGTACCTGGAGCCCGTCAAGAAAATAATTGTAGGTTGTGCCATTGCCGGATGGAATAACCTGAATTGAGCCACTTTGGTCCTCTTCGCATTCCGGGTCTGTTGCAAGGACAGAAGCCTCCGGGGTTTTTACGTTTAAAAAGTTGATTGAATCCTTATAGGTACAGCCCAATTCACTATAGGTAAAGTAAATTTTATGAGCGCCCGGACCTGCAATGCGAGGCAAAAATTCATTGCTGGCCAACACTCCAGGCCCACTCCATTGACTTACTCCACTTGAAAGAACACCTGTAAGTTGAGCCATCAATGCCAAAGGTTTATCCCAATCCGTTTCACAAATAATATTGTATGCAGCACTGAGATCTATGGATACTTCATCGCAAGACAAAGTGGAAACTACTGCATTTGCTTTTGATAACCCACAGGCACAGCCCTGGCCTTCTGCTTCAATGGTCACCGCAAAAGATTGTCCGGGAGTCAACTGGTCAAAGGTAGTCTGTGTAAAGGTAGTTGTGCCCAGGTAAACTCCGTTTCTATAAATTCTGTATGCAATGGCACAAGGTACTGCATCCCAATTTACTTCAATTTTATTGGCATAAGAATTAAATTGAATCTGGGTTTGTGCGATGGTTGGAATAACAGCAACATTGATCGTCTCCGGAGTAGCAATACATTCTTTATTGGATGCACCCACCGAGATGCTGTAGTTTCCCGCGTTGGAATACCGAACAGCTATTGGATTATAAGCATTGGGATTGCCAGAAATCAGGGTTGCCCCCGAATAGTTCCATTGATAACTTGCTCCAGCCATTTGCGTATTAAGCATGGCAATGTTTAAAATTGAATCAACACAAATGGATACATCACCCGGAAGTTCTACTTTAGGGCGTTGGAGAAGCGTTACATCAAAACAAGTGGGCAAACTTTCACCGCATTCATTGATGGCAGTTGCACAAACGGTGGATATATTTGTTACTTGCGAAAAGTCAATATTGACCATATTACCGGTGGGATTGCCATTGATGATGGCACCTCCTCCTGCAGTCCAATTGTAAGACACCGTTCCTGCCTGACCTTGCACGGTATAGCTGGCTATTGGATTGTCTTTACACAATTCCAGATCCCAGGCATTGGCTTGAGGAGCAAGTGGAAGTTGTAATTGGGCATCCACTGAAGTGGGTGGAACCGTAAACGAACATACTTTATTGTCAATACTCAACAAAATGGTAAGATTGACTGTAGTAGTCGAAACAATGGGAACATTGGTTGGATCCCCGTCGTTGTCTGTAATAGCATTGCCTAAGCCATCTGTCCAATTATATGTTAAAGTATGGCCTCCGGGGCTCGACAACACATTGGAAGCACAGCTCACTTCGATGGTGCCACTCTTACAGGAAGATTGTGATAAGGATGCCTGTACTCTTGGAATATAAGCATTGATCAAAACAAGGCTATCGCAGCCATTTTTATCAGGTATGGGTAAGGTGTGTTGGAAATTTTTGTAGTTGTCATCCAAAATAAGATCGTGATAAATAAAGGATTGACAATCAACAAGGGTAACAGTCTCGCGGGGCTGCAAAGCAATTGGCTCTACATCTATCAGCTGTTTATAGTTGCATCCATCAGGCCTTACCACCAAAAAAGTATCTTTCCCGGGGCTTGTAATGTTGGGGCCTTGCCAACCAAATACGCCATCACCATTTGGATCAATATTTTGCGGACCTCCGTAGGGAAAGTCATTGGTGCACCTACTTATCAAACCAAAATCTTCATCTGCTAAAGGAAAAATTTTAAAAGTTTTCTGGATGGTGTCTGTAATGTCACAGCCATTGGTAGCATAGAGAGAAATGGTATATTCTCCAGTATCCACAAAGGTCCAGGTTACAACACTATCCATCCGTGTGAAAGTATCAAAGGGAAGAGATGGAGTAGCAGGATTAATTTTCCAATAATAATAAATGTCAAGTTTCAGACTGTCGACACTTAATTTGTATTTAGAGTTGGGGCAAAGCTGGACAGTGTCATTCGACTGTGTAAAATTATTGAGGTTGTGCAATTCGTAGTGTTGGGTTGCAGAAATGACATCAACCTTGTAAGAACAAACATCTCCTTCATTGCCATCAACATAGAAATAATAGATTTGACCGGGAATCAGTGCGAAACTTTCGAGAACGACAGTTTCCATGTCACCTGGCATAAACTCACAATCTATGTACTCAGAGGGAACGGTAACTCCATTTACAATGGCATCAGAAAAATCGCAATCGTCAAAGATTCCGGCCTGTACTCCTTTGTTGTTTTCGCAATTGAAAGGAGTAATGCTGATTTTTGCGTGATTGGACCCGGCAATGAATGCAAACCATGACATGTTTTGGGGACTACCTCCCAAATCACAAATTACGGAAGGTTGTTCTGGTAAAGTATTGACAACAGCTGCAGGGTTGGGTGTCATTCCAACAAAACCATCCAGACATGCAAGATCACAAATGATGGGTGCGGTATTACAGGTATAACCGGCTGTATAATTACAAGGATTTTGAGCAAATAAATTCAAATACAGGCCCAGAGAGAACACAACAAGATGTAGATATTTGTGCAATTTCATGAAGATTATGCCTGTCTTAAATTCTGCACAAAATTATATAAAAATCTGTTGAATTTTACTAATGAAGGGTTAAATAATTTGAATATATAATTTGGGTTTTGCCACAATAAAATAAACATTATTTACGTAGCTACTTTTTCAGCGCCAATCAACCAAATTATATTCGGTTTTAACTATAAATTCACGGTTATTTGATGACTGTAATATCTTTGTTTTTTACAATTCTTTTCCCACTCTTCAGGAGTAAGCCCAAACGGTAGACATAAACCCCCGGATTGACTTCCTGTCCTCTGAATTTTCCATCCCAACCCAATGAAGGGTCACCGGCAGCAAAGTTGTGCCTTCTAAAAATAAGATTGCCCCAGTTGTCGTAAATTTCCAAAAACTCAATCTCTCTGATAAAAGGATAAGCTTCGATAAAAAAACTTCCATTTTCGCTACCATCAGATAAAAACAGGCTATTGGGAAGAGATAAATCAACAGAAGAGGAAACGTCAATTATGATGGTATCAGCAACTGCACATCCAAAACTATCCACTGCATATATTCCTATCTTAATTTCGCCCTCAGGCTGGATTATAAGGGGATTGCAATTATCGCAAAGCAAGACGCCATCAGATAGGTGCCGCCATTCAACCGAAGACCACTGGATATTGGTTGGTACCGATTCATACGTTACTTCCAGATTATCTCCCAGAGTAACAATGGTGTCAGAAGGCAATGCAATGGAAATTTCAGCCATGCTTTCCAATTGTATGGTGTCATAAACTGCGCAGCCGTCGCTATCGTTTACTTGTATAAAATATTTGCCACTCCCCAAATCGGGTACGCTCGGATCAGGACTTTGTTGTTCATTTATCAATAAAATAAAAGGAGGATTACCATCTGAAACCTGGCTGAGGGAGATACTACCATTATTTGAGCCAAAACATACGGGTTGTACAACTTCATAAGAGGCCTTCAATGTGTTGGCTCTTTCAATAATAGAGATAGCCATAGAATCATTGCAGCCATTATGCGGATTGGTAACTGATAACAGGTAATCTCCCGGTTGATCGATGAGGGGGGAAAGTGTATTCTGTCCGGACACAAAATTTCCATTTGGGGAAGTCCATAAAAAATTAGACTCATCTATGGGAATGTCCACAGTGCCAATCAAAGTCACCGTGCGACTTTGGCAATGAATTTCTCCTAAGGCTTCCAAAACAATGTTGGGTTTGATCGTATCAAATTCAACAAACGTGGACAAAGAGTCTTTACATCCATTTATTGCAGTGACAACCAAAGTAAAGTAGCCTGGATTTTCTACCATGATACTATCCGTAATATACATTTCTCCCGTTGAGGATTTCCAAAAAAAATCAGCATCATCTCTTACATCCACTGCCTTCAATACTGCAAATGCAGGCTTGCAGCCAATAGAATCACCACTAAGTGAAAACTGTGGTCTAAGTGAAGATGGCACCACAAGAAACGTATCACTGGCTTCACAGCCATTTACAGAAACGGCTGATATTCGGATCTTATTAACCTCAAAACTGTAGGGTTCAGGCAATGTTGAAAAAAAAGGCTTATCTATGCCCACCCATTTTACGGCAACGATTGAATCGGGAGAAAAAAATTGAAGTTGGACCCCCGTACCATCACATGGCAGATAAAAACTATCAACTACCATGATTTGTGGTAAATCGAAATTACTTTCTACCCAGGCACTGTCGGTTGATGTACAGCCATTTTCTCCTGTAACAATAACCTTATACAAGCCTGGCTTATCCACTTTTACCATCTGACCAGCATAGATGGTGCCATTGGGGCCAATCCATTTTACACTGTCATAAACTTCATTGCCCAACACCTGAAGATCGGTTTTGCTTTTTATACAATCAATGGTATCACTTTTCGTAAAAAATATCGGGGCATTAAAATCTGCAAGTACCTCAATTTCAAAGTCCGTTGTGCAACCATTTTTCCCCGTCAATATACCCGTATACTTTCCTGCGTTTACCACTTGAATAGTATCTGTGGTCTTACCACCCGGGTTCCAGACTAATGTTACATCGGCTGGAAGACCGTTTAAAAAACCAATGGCAACACTTGCATTTTTACAATTAAGGCTTGCCCCCGTCAAGCCATTGACCAAGGGTTTGATTGTATCCAATTGGATCTCCAATAGTGCAGATGTTTTGCAACCTTTGGAATTCACCGCGGTAAACATATATTGACCGGGTACCTGACTTTCAAATTTCAAAAGCCCATCTGCTAGTGGTATTGGGCTTTGTATCCAGCTGATGGCAACACCGGGTTCAGAAAATAGGATTTCAATGGCTCCCGGTTCTATACAGGTAATATTGGAAACAAGGGTATCAAAGGTAAGCCTGGATGAATCAATTTCAACTTTGGTACTCACAGAGGCTGTACAGCCTACGCTATCTGTTACCATTAAAATATAATCTCCTCCAACAGCAACCTTTGGCACAAGGATGGAAGAGCTGTATTGATTGGGGCCTGACCACTTTATTGATTGGAGAGGTTTGTTGCTGGTGACTGTCAATTCAACTGAATCCATTGTACAATCGAGAGTAATCAATGGCAAAACTGCTAGTTGTGGTGGAAATGTATCGTATGTCACCTCATAACTGGCTGAGTCAGTACAACCACCTTGTCCAAGAGCAACTGCAGTATAAATTCCGGGGGCAAAAACAGTAATGAACGATCCATTTCCCAATGGAAGATCGTTATCTTTCCAATTTATGGATATACCTGCATTAACAGTAGCAGTCAACATAGCCTGGTTGCTGGCACATGTTAGATTTTCACCTTTTATTGATACAACCGGTATGTCTGCAGCTTTTTTCACTTCAACAGAATCAAGATAAACACAGTCCATGCTATCTGTCATCTGCAGATAATACCAACCTGATTTGTCGACCACAGGTGCTGATAGCATAGAGGTAAAGCCAGGGCCTGTCCATAAATAAGTTTTTACCTTTATATTGCCATCCACCCTTAAGGTGGAAGTATTGGTGATACACCCCAAGGTATCGGCTAACAGGGAATACGTGGCATATTGTCTGCCATCCACCACTCCCAGGTAGTAATCCCGTTTACATCCGTTGTTTCTATCGGTTATACGCACATTATAACTTCCGGGTTGGTTTACTATGCCAGTGGCATCACTTGCAGAATTCAACATACCTGACGTAAGCCATAAAAAATCCAGCCCCATTGTATCAGAGGGCACCAATCGGGCAGTTGCAGTCCTACAGGTGAAGGTATCAATTACAAAATCTATTTCTGGTAAATCCTGACTCATGGCTACTTCAAAGGTGATACTTCCAGAACAACCTCTTTCATCGGTAACCGTAACGTGGTAAATTCCCGGCACAATTACACGTTCGGACGAAGCCATTGAGCTAAAACCTGATGGTCCGCTCCAATTGAACTGAAAGATTGGTGACGCATTGGAAACAAAAAGTAAAACACTGGTAGAATCACAATCAATGAGTTTATCTGAAACCAAAGGTTGAGGAGCAATTGTATCCACAATTAGGATCATGCTGGCTTCGCCTGTACAGCCGTTGATATCCGTGACAACTACCTTATAAAGTCCTCCATGGATAACAGTGGGGTCGATGATTTCAGACATTGTCATGTCAGGAAACGTCCAAAATTGTTTTGAAATCACCCGGGAAGATAATGGAATTAAGGTAGCCTCGTTTTTATTGCAAGTAAGTGTATCTGGGGAAAGAATCACATCTACCTGATAGCGCACATCAGCAACGGTGATTTCCAGCAAGGTATCACATCCATTGAATCCTGTTAATCGCAAGGAATAGGTACCAGGCAGCAATAAATGACTGTTAAGAGCAGAAGGTGTTTCTGATCCAGGCCCCGACCAAAGTACATTTTTTATGTTATTTGAATCTATAACCTGGATGGTTCCAAAGCCAATGTTACAATCAATGTTTTGAACGGCAAATAACAAATAGGGTTTTGTTACATCTTCTCTGACTTCTATGGACTTTGAGGTAGAACAACCATTTTGATCCAAAACTTCAGCCCTGTACACACCGGGCACAGAAACCAGTGCATTGTCGCCGATCTTTATTACAGGTCCGGGGCCATACCATGTCACATTCAGCAGTGGAATATTGGATGTAAGTTCAATGATTACAGTGGTTTGATTGCAGCTTAATACATCAGCCTCAAGCTGGAGTTGGGGAATACTGGTATCTGAATTAACCGTTATTGTATCATTAAAATTACAGCCATCACTTTGAATGCTTAAATAATAATCACCAATAGCATTTACCCTCACCACAGAGGAGTCTGCACCTGATATGATATTACCCAGAAATGTACTCCATTGAAATGTATATTGCGCCAAAGTGTCAAGGCCGCTTAGCGAGATATCTATAAACTCATGGTTGCAATTGATGATGGGATTTGAAAAGAGCGCCTCTGGTTTTACTTTTCTGATTTCCACGGTCAATGCCACAATTGAGTCGCAGCTGCCCTCCTTTAGATTGAGGTAGTATGTACCACCATTCGTAAATTGTTTTCCAGCATAAACCAATGTATCACCTTCACATAAAATTTGATTGACTTTAAGTGTATCACTTACAGGTAATACGTTGAGCTGGACACAATCTGAAATAAGACCACAAATTCCTGTTTCAAGTAAGATCTCTGCGGCCAACGTGTCAATGAATGCCGGGGGCAATGAATCGAGTAACAGTGAATCGCTTCTATGAAAATTTATCAAACAAAGTTGATAGGTACCTGGGCTTAGGGAACTTGCAGCGGTATCCAATGAAGTGGCAATGAACGACTGATTTTTGAAATACAAAAAGGCAGATTTGTAATGGGTTGTATCTATAGAATTGCCAATCCATTGGAGTTGCAACTCTTGAGGCGACCAATTGACGCCCTGGCAAATTTGAACAGTATCCCGGGGCAAGGATGCCAATGGAGGATTGCAGGGTGAACAGTCGATGCCCTGATCATCACAAAAGAGTATTGAAAAGTATTCAATTATACCTTCATCTAGTTGTGCAACGTCCTCAACCAAAAGTGTCCAGGTTCCATTAACAGGTCCAATGCCAAAATCCTCAAGGCAACCACTAAAGGGATAATAAGTCCCATCATAACTTTGAAAAGCCTGCCAGGCTTCGTTGTTGTCCCAAATTGGGCTATACCCCGGATCAGGGCTGGCAGGAGATAGACAGGAAGTAAATTTAATGTCCCACACTGTACCGTCTGTAAATCCCGATGCTGATCCACCTGCCCCAATCAATTGCACCTGTTGGTTGGATGGAGAAATAAGGGTTATGTTCAGGTCACCAACTACATCATGTTTAAATTTTATCAAAACCGCACAAACACCTTGATTAGGGTCTGCCAAATCGTTGTTCAAAGCATTGTTCACGACTAAGTTTATGCCAGTTACACCTTCATCTGCAATGGGAAGTGTACCCGCAAATTCGCATTGAGCTTCTGCAGTTGACAGTAAGAAAAAACACCCTAACCATGAGAGAATGAATCTCAATACAACATCAATATTTAATAAAGATATACAATTAACGTATTTTGCTTCTTTGCATTTGACTTTTAGCAAAATAGTTTGCACACGCTAACCGTCATAACCATAAACCAGCTGTGGCTCACTTTCCTGATTAGCCTGAAACTCCATGCCAGTATATTGATGCTCAATGGTTTTGAGTACCTCAAGCAAACCATCCAGCTCCAGTTCTGTAACAAGTTGTGTTCGAAACGGTTTGATATTAGGAAACCCTCTGAAATAATTGGTGTAATGCCTTCTCATTTCAACGATGCCCAATTTGGCACCTTTCCATTCAATGCTATTGATCAGATGCTTTCGAGCCGCATCTACCCTTTCCGCCACTGTTGGTGGTGCTAATATTTCACCCGTTGCCAAATAATGTTTTATTTCCCGAAAAATCCATGGATGTCCAATAGCGGCCCTTCCAATCATTATTCCGTCAATTCCATATTTTTCCTTATATTCTTTGGCCTTTAGTGGACTGTCAATGTCACCGTTTCCAAAAATGGGAATATGTATTCTTGGATTGTTTTTTACGGCGGCAATTTTGGTCCAGTCAGCATGCCCTTTATACATTTGAGAACGGGTTCTGCCATGAATAGAAAGGGCTTTGATGCCAACATCTTGCAAACGTTCTGCTACCTCTTCAATGTAGATAGAGTGTTCGTCCCATCCCAAACGGGTTTTCACGGTTACGGGCAGTTTGGTAGATTTTACGACAGCTGCAGTAAGGCTGACCATTTTAGGAATGTCTTTGAGTATGCCAGCTCCTGCCATCTTACAAACCACTTTTTTAACCGGGCAGCCATAATTGATATCCAGCAATTCGGGTTGGGCATTTTCTACAATTTCAGCTGCTTTCATCATGGAATCGTATTCAGCTCCAAAAATTTGCACACCGATGGGGCGTTCGGTTTCAAAAATTTCCAGCTTTTGCAAGGATTTATCCGCATCACGAATCAGTCCTTCCACAGAAATAAATTCAGTAAACATCAAATCGGCCCCTTGCTCCTTGCACAATGCCCTGAATGGAGGATCACTTACATCTTCCATTGGTGCCAGCAATAAAGGAAATTCGCCTATGTCTATTCCACCGATTTTAACCATTTTGCAAAATTAATATATTTTTTGAAGGGTCGTGGCACATTGTATCTTTGCAACATTACAGAAAGAAGTGAAAGCCAAAATTTTATCAAAAAGAATCCTGTCCCATATCTGGTCGGAATTTGCACAATATACTGTTGAATACATCCGCCGGGATGGGCGGGTAGAACACCAAATCAGGGAGATGCACGATACAGGTGACGGAGCTGCTATTTTGTTGTACGACCTTCGTTATCAGAAAATTGTACTTATAAAACAATATCGGTTGGCTGCCATGATCAATGAAAAAAGCGATGGCATTCTTTATGAAGTTTGTGCAGGGTTGGTTGAAAATAACGATCCAAAAGCAACCATCATCAAAGAAGTGAAAGAAGAAACTGGTTTTCTTATTGAGGAGCCCCTTTATTTGTTCAGTGCCTTCGCAACCCCAGGGGCAAAAACAGAAAAAATCCACTTTTTCACGGCTAAGGTTGATTTGGATCAAACTATTGAAGGAGGAGGAGGTATGGAGGCTGAACAGGAAGACATTGAAGTGGTGATTATGCCCTTCGACGAAGCATGGGAAAAACTCAAAGAAGGCAGTATCCGAGACCTCAAAACCATAACATTGTTGCTACATGCCCGCATGGAAATTTTTGCTCAGTCATCAACATGAATTAAATAGAATCCATAACTTCGAATTAACACATTCATCCTTAACTTTCCGTCTTTTTCCTTATCTTTGAATGTTTAAGTTAAAGCCATTTTTATGACCACTTCGATCATTTTAGTTTTCATCATAGGATACTTACTCATCGTATTTGAGCACCCGTTAAAGTTGGATAAAACTGTTTCTGCTTTATTGACCGGATCTATATTGTGGGCATTCCTTGCATTGGGTTTTCACAACGGTGGTGTCAATGTGATTGATTCACATGGCCATTTGTATAACACCAGTGCGGGGATTACAGAAGTGGTTGAAGAAGGTTTTACGGCTACACTGTTGCACCACATTGGCAAGATTGCTGAAATTCTGATTTTTTTGATTGGAGCGATGACAATTGTTGAAATCATTGATCTCCACAGGGGTTTTGAAGTATTAAAAGGCATGGTTCAAACCCGGAGCAAGAAAAAATTGTTATGGATTACCGGAATCCTGGGTTTCATCCTCTCATCTATCATTGATAATCTCACGGCCACCATAGTATTGATCACCTTATTACGAAAGCTAATCAAGGATCCTAAGGAAAGAATCTGGTACGCCAGCCTTATCATCACTGCCACCAATGCGGGTGGAGCATGGTCGCCCATCGGAGATGTAACCACAACCATGTTGTGGATTGGCAAAAAAGTAACATCGGGAGGTCTGGTGGAATGGATGGTACTACCTTCAATTGCATGCTTTGTGGTACCATTTGTTATTGCCAGCTTTCTGCCTGTCTTTAAAGGGAATATTGACCACGTAAGTCATGAAGATTTAAAAACCGAAAAACTGCTTTCCAGCAAGTTGATCCTTTGGCTTGGCTTGGGAGGAATTGTCTTTGTTCCCATATTTAAAACGATAACCCATCTCCCCCCTTACATTGGTATGATGATGGCATTGGGTGTTGTTTGGATGGTCTCTGAATATGTCCATCCCGAAGAAGATTTTACCCATGAGAAAAAACATCTTTATTCCGCTCACCGTGCTCTTTCCAGAATTGAGATTTCCAGTATCTTGTTTTTCCTTGGCATTCTTTTGGCAGTTGCCGCACTAGAATCTACTGCCATTAGCGGAGTTGGATCTCTCCAGTTTATGGCACAAAGTCTTGAAAAGGCTATACCCAGCAGAGATATTGTGGTCATCTTACTAGGAGTTTTGTCAGCCATCATAGACAATGTGCCTTTGGTGGCGGCGTCTATGGGAATGTTTACTGATGCCTTAGATTCAAAAGTCTGGCATTTCATAGCATTTACAGCAGGTACTGGTGGCAGCATGTTGATCATTGGCTCCGCTGCTGGAGTAGCGGCCATGGGTATGGAAAAAATTGATTTCATCTGGTATTTTAAAAAGATAAGTTGGCTGGCAGCCTTGGGGTTTCTTGCCGGGGTGGTTGTATTCTTAATTCAATATGCCTTTTTAGGCCACTAAAATAACCTTCCATGATTGGAGAAGCCGATTTGATTTTAAACCCAGATGGCAGTATTTACCACCTGGGACTGTTGCCTGAACAAATTTCAGAAAACATCATTCTGGTAGGAGACCCGGATCGGGTAAAGATGTTTGAGCCTTATCTTGATCGTATTTATTTTTCCCACAGAGTTCGTGAGTTTGTATCACTCATGGGAGAATATAACGGCAAATCAATACTAATTATAAGTACGGGTATAGGCACCGACAACATCGACATCGTATTTACCGAATTAGATGCCTTGGCCAACATTGATTTAAACACACGAAAAGTTAAATCAAAAAAGAAAAGCCTTAATTTCTTCAGAATCGGCACATCCGGAGCCTTGCGTGAAGAAATCCCTGTTGACTCTTTTGTAGCTTCTACCCATGGCATTGGACTGGATGTGCTCATGCATTTTTACGAAAGACAAGAAGACGAAAAGTGCATGGAAATTAAATTGGTAATTGATAAGTTGTTGAAAAAAGAGAAGATCCCATCTTCATCTTATGTGGCTTCTGCTTCAAATCCTTTGCTAAAAAAATTGCCTAAAACTTTTTACAAAGGAATGACCCTAACATTGCCTGGCTTCTATGGTCCGCAAGGCAGAACGGTAAGGGTTGAAAATAAATCTCCAAAATTTCTGGATATTATGAGATCTGTGGATGTGGGAGGAAAAGTCATCACCAATTTCGAAATGGAAACTTCTGCTATTTATGGAATGGCTGCCTTGATGGGTCACAAAGCCATGTCTATGAATGCCATCGTAGCCAATCGAGCACTCAATACCTTCAGCAGTCAAGCCAAAAAAACGGTTGATAAACTCATCCAGGAGGGGCTGGAAATAATTACAGCATAGGAGCCCACCAAAGGCATTTAAGCAAATTTGTGTTTAATCTTTTTTCAACTCGTAATTAAGTACGTTGTTGGCAATTTGTTTGCCCAATCTAAGCCCTTCTGTACAATCGAATCTGGGGTGAACTCCCAAGTAAATACGTGAGAAAGCATCTTCTTCACCAAATTCACCAATGCGGCTATAGCTTCGTGGGGTACCATTAAATTCATCCCTTCCCTCATGGCATCGATCCGTAAAATAATAGTCTTCACCAATAAAAGCAGATAAGATTGTGCTGCCCAGGCCACCAAAAGTTGAGTGACCCGAAGGATAGCCGGGGAAAGAAGGCGTCAGACCAGGAACGCCTATAGCTTCACCCAGTAAAGGTCTGAACTCAGAGTTGATATACTTCCTGATATAGTGAAAAGGTCTTTCTACATTGTATTCGTATTTGGCTTTCCAGGCGGCAACCGCACCGTCATTTTCTGCGATGCCAAGCTTGCAATACAAATGCAAAGTGGTTTCCAAATCAATATTTTCAATAACAATGATCTGATTGGCGATGGCAAATAACCTGGCGGGAGGACTGAAAGACAAACCAACGATATCATCGCTCCAAAATTCTGCCATCCAGTACTGCTGCCCTTCCTTCAATGTGACTGCTTTGTTTACCTCAGCAAAATCGCGATAATAGCGGCTTCCGGGGGCAGTGCTATAAATAGGTGGATCCAGTGTTTTTAACTGATCATTGTGGTTGGCAAAAGTTCTAACCTTGCCCCAATATGGAAATAGTGCCTTATCTCCAGGTGCAGGTTGCCATTTGCCCTCACCTGTAGGTGGGACGTAGGAGTCTGGACTAGGGTCCAGAATTTGCGCTTCTGCTTCAAGATCTGACTGTGCAAATTTTATTATTGCATCTGCCACTGCCCTGCCCCAAAGCTGAGAATTGTTGAAAACTTCCTGACTTACCTGGGGAGCTAATTGTGCGTTGTAGGATGCTTCCAAATCCTTGATTAGGGCGGAATGCTCTGCGGTTTTATTGATTAGAAAATGCTCAAAAGTTCTGGCCATGCAGGCATTGATGGCAATGTTCCAGTGATATTTTTTAACGTCATTGCTTGGAAGGTCGGGGAGAATTAAACTATCCTGTCTAAGGGCATTGGATACAAAATGTGGCATGCCGGGAATGGCTGTTTCATATGCTGCCATATTGATGTAGGCAAGCGCTCTGGCAGTAGCTGCCGGCCTAAATCCAGGCAAATAACGCTCAATGTCAAGATAAAGATCTGTCCATCCGGCTACTACGTCGTTGTTGTAATCTTTGGCAAGATTTTCTCTTTTTATTTCTACCGCTACTGGATCGACTTCACAGCCGATCAGCAAAATACTGCTCAGTAAAAGAAAGGAGCATAAAATGCGGAAATTCATGGATTTTATTTTAGCCTACAAATATAAAAAATCAAGCATTTTTTACACAAATTACTACTACAATTAGTACTAATTTGAGAAAAAAAGAACATAAACCGCCCCATCTGAACAATTGTGGCCTGTTCGTCGTTTTGAAAATGAAATCATTTAGATGCAGGGCTGGCTTTTTCACAAATACTATCAACCAAACGAGGAGGACGATTTTGAGCGTCTTTTTAACCTTTTCAAAGAGTTACTGCTTCATACCTCTGGCGATGTGGATGAGGCCCTTGCCTGGATGACCGAATTGGATAAAAAGTACAAACTTACCCACAGTGGATATACGCTCTCTGATTTTATTAATGACTTAAAAAACAGAGGGTATTTATCAGATAGAAATGCAGGCTCCCCAAAGAAGGTACCAACCACAAAACTGGAAAAGGCCTTACGTCAGGATGCACTGGAACAGATTTTTGATCAACTCAAAAAGTCAAAATCAGGCCACCATACTACATCAATTTCGGGCATTGGAGACGAACATGGTGCAGATTTAAGAGCCTTTGAATTTGGTGATGCTCTTGAACACATAGATGCAGAATCATCGATAAAGAATGCATTTATCCACCATGGCATCAATGAGTTTAGCCTCAGTCCTGAAGATTTGGTGGTCCACGATCAATACCTGCAAAGTCAAACCAGCACGGTGCTTATGATTGATATCTCGCATAGCATGATCCTCTATGGCGAAGATCGAATTACACCCGCAAAAAAAGTGGCCATGGCTTTGGCCGAACTCATCACCACCCGTTACCCAAAGGATACTCTTGACATCATCGTCTTTGGCAACGATGCGTGGCAAATCCAATTGTCAGATCTACCTTACCTTCAGGTGGGCCCTTACCATACCAATACAGTAGCAGGATTGGAGCTGGCCATTGACATTTTGAAGAAAAAGAAATCAGCCAACAAACACATCATGATGATTACCGATGGAAAACCAACATGTATTAAGAAAGGCAAAAAATATTACCAAAATAGCTGGGGACTGGATCGCACCATTATAAATCGAACCCTTTCATTGGCAATTACCTGCCGAAGGATGCAGATACCGGTAACCACTTTCATGATTGCGAAGGATCCTTTGCTCGTGCAATTTGTGGACCAATTCACCGCAGCCAATGGTGGAAAAGCATTTTATTCATCTTTGCAGGGCTTGGGAGAATTTATTTTTATGGACTATAAACAACAAAAAAGAAACAAAAAGAAGTGAAAGAAATCAATACATTAGGCGCACTAAAACTAAGTGGATATAAGAATCGAAGCGTAAAAGATGAAATGCGTGCCAACCTCATTTTGTGGATGAGGCAGGGAACACCCAGATTCCAGGGAATCAAAGGTTTTGAAAATTCTGTCATTCCTGACCTTGAACGGGCCATCCTATCCAGGCACAGTGTATTATTGCTAGGACTTAGAGGCCAGGCAAAATCAAGAATTGCAAGAATGATGGTGGATTTGCTGGATGAATATGTTCCTTTTATTTCAGGGTCTGAAATAAATGACGATCCACTTTTGCCCATTTCGGCCTTTGGCAAAAGGATCGTAAATGAAATGGGTGATGAAACACCAGTTTCCTGGTTGCACCGATCGCAGCGTTATGTTGAAAAATTGGCAACCCCTGATGTGAGTGTAGCTGATCTCATTGGCGATATTGATCCCATAAAGGCAGCTACCAAAAAAATGAGCTTTTCAGATGAAGAGGTAATTCATTTTGGACTTATACCCAGGGCACACAGGTCTATATTTGTAATCAATGAATTGCCTGACCTCCAAGCCAGAATACAGGTTGCGCTGTTTAATATTTTACAAGAAGGAGATGTACAAATCAGAGGTTTTAAAATGAGATTGCCATTGGATCTTTCCTTCGTTTTTACTGCGAACCCCGAAGATTACACCAATCGCGGTAGCATCATCACCCCATTGAAAGATCGCATAGAAAGTCAAATCCTTACCCACTACCCCTCCGATCTGGACATTGCCAAACAAATTACATTGCAGGAAGCCAAATTGACATCCGAACAAAGAGCAAGCATTTCCATTGATGCCCTCCATCACGACCTGCTCGAGAGAATGGTGATGAAAGCACGTGAAAGTGAGTATATTGACGGCAAAAGTGGTGTTTCAGCCAGGGTTGCTATATCTGCATACGAAAACCTTGTAAGTGCTATAGAAAGGAGAATCATATTAAATGGTGAAAAATTCGGTCACTCGCGTCTTGCAGATTTTCATGGCATTCTGCCCGCTCTCACCGGCAAACTTGAATTGGTCTACGAAGGAGAGCAGGAAGGACCGGTCAATGTAGCCTGGAAATTATTTGAAGAGGCACTTAAAGAAATATTTCTTATCCATTTCCCACACCCTGACCGCAATCGTAGAGACAAAGACATTTACGGTGTATTAAGGGCTTTTTTTGCCGGTGGCAACGAAGTACAAATTTCCAATGATATGAGCCAAAGCCAATTTGCCAAACAATTAGAAGAAGTTGCAGGTTTGACGAAGTTAGTAGGTGAAGTAGTGCCTAATGCAAAAAACCCTGATGTTTTCAAAGAATTGGCTCTACACGGCCTGGCAGCCTTCCAGGTTATTGGCAAAAGTTTGGGTCAAAGCCAGATTGACTTTGCTGACCCACTCAGCACCCTGCTTGACGATGATGATGAAGATTAGTCGTAAAATGAAAACGCCTGAAAGTTTGAAGTTCTTAGTTTCGGGGTTGATTCTATTGTTCATTTGCCAAAATTTGAGAGCGCAAATCACTGTCTTCGAAAAACCTGCCGGCAAGGGAAAGACATGGATTTGTGCCAGAAATGAGAATAATATTCCCTACACCATAATCCTGCATCTGAAGTTGAAAAATATGAAAACAGCTACTGCGATGCCTTCCCATTTTATTGTACCTGCATCGAACACCGGTTTTGAACTGATTGAGCTGGTGGCAGGCAAGGGCAAATACAGTTACCAAATCCAATACGAGACCTTTAAAGGCATTACCACAGGCCACCATCACAATGATAAATACGTGTATGGACTGCCGGTCAAAGGAAAATGCAAAATCATTCAGGGCTATTATGGCAAGTTTAGTCATATTGACAAAAAAGCCATCGATTTTGGCTTGCCCATGGGTAGTGATGTCATTGCTGCCAGAGAAGGATTGGTGTTGGAAATCAAATCAGACGGAAAACACAGCTGCCTTGATCCCGGTTGTGAAAAAGAAGGAAACTTCGTGAAGATCTTGCACGACGATGGCAGTGTGGCATCCTATTATCACCTAAAACACAACGGCTGCCTTGTAAAACCCGGCCAAAAAATAGCAAAAGGTCAGGTCATTGCTATCAGTGGTAATACCGGCTACAGTTCAGAGCCACACCTGCATTTTGAAGTGTACACCTTACTCAACAAGTCAAAACACTATCCTGAAATTTCATTTGATAATGGTTCAGGCAATGTGATCAACGGCGCTTCATTCAAACCTAAAAATTGATTTGAGCCTGAAGTCTCAACAATCGTCCTTTTTGTAAATTATCTCTGTTGTTATGGTCTTCAAACCTTCTGGAAGAGAACACATATTCTGCCGTTATTTCGAGGCTTTTTGACAGCTGGAGTTCCGCGCCCAGTTCCAATTCCCTAACCGTATGACTTCTGGCATCTAATTCGAGTTTTTTTCCTCCGTCCAAAAACTGATACCTGGTGAATGGGATGATGGTCATTCCGCTTACCTGACTTTTGTATGAAACCAAAACATATCCTCCTTTCACATCCTGCACAGTAATGCTGTCGGAAACCGGGTTGTAACGGGGCCCCCTGCCATAATGGTATTCAGCCTGGATGCCAAAAGGTTGGGGATATAACACCATCGAAAATGCAGTTTGCCTGTCTGTATATGATCTGTCTGTATAGTATTTTACTCCATTCGACAATTGATCTGTATTCATCACATAGCTGCCTCTATACATTTGAGCGGCCGGTTCAATAATCTGGTTACCCAATTTTATGGGATAACTCACTCTGGCCACCCAATGCGGTTTGTTGTTGAGTTCAGGACGGTTAGCCGTCTGGCCATTGTATAAACCAAAGGCAAAAATGCCATAATCGCCTGAGCCTTTTAATCCATCTTTTACCAACTTTGAAAACAATTCCTTTACAGTTTTAGGAGCATAATACAAGAAAGCCCCCATGTCGCGTTCATTGGCAACTGCCGCATTGATACCATCAGCACGATCTAATGCCAGCCTAACTTGAGAAGACTGGAGATTTTCAAAGCCAAAGGGGACTTTGCTTTGACCCAATCTCAATTTGAAGGTATTATCGGCATCAAAGCCAATATCAAAATAAGCATCTCTGATTTGAAAATAATGCTGGCTGTTGCTGCTCGCATTGATGGCAAGATCGGGCTGAATATAGAAATAAACATTTTTATGGATGTACCCCGAGAAAACAAGACGCGCCCTGCGAATAAAGAAGCCACCATTCTCGCCCCAGCTGCGGTCACATTGTTCGCACCTCAGTTTTGAATTGGTTTCCAGCAGCCTGTTGTACCTAAATTGCAGATAGCCCCTCAATTGTATGGTTTCATACCATTTTTTTTCTTGCTTAACGGGTTCTACTGCTTTGTCTTGAGCAGTTATCTGTGAACGGAAGCCGCCAATTAATAAACAAAGAGCCAATAGAATGACTCTGCAATTGCTTGCAAACAAAGTATTTATACCTAAATTTTGAATGATCAGAAGGAGCTCTACACAGCAGTGTAGGGAAGTGAGCCGTCTTCCGAAGTTATTTAATCATTGATTTAAACAATACCAAACCAGGAAACAATAAAGTAACAAACAGCCGCCACCAGGGCACTCACAGGAACCGTAAGAATCCAGGCCCAAAGCAGGTTGATGGTTATACCCCACCTCACAGCACTGAGTCGCTTGGAAGCACCCACGCCAATGATGGCGCCCGTGATGGTGTGAGTTGTACTTACAGGAATCCCCATTTGTTCTGTCATAAACAAAGTAAATGAACCCGCAGACTCCGCGCAAACTCCTTCCAGTGCCGATACCTTAGTAATTTTGGTGCCCATGGTTTTTACAATTTTCCATCCCCCACTCATGGTACCAAGTCCAATGGCTGTATAACATGCAAGGGGAACCCATGGCAGGTCCTTGAGTGCAGCTGAAACATCCGGATAAAGATCAGGATGTGTTGCTACATAAGCAGCCCCGATAATACCCATTACCTTTTGAGCATCATTGCCACCATGGCCAATACTAAAGGCTGCTGATGAAATGAGCTGCAACTTTTTGAACATCTCAGAAACCCTGTAGGCATTGGGTGTCTTTATAACTTCAGAATAGATATAGGTAAATATAAAGATTGCAATTACTGCCATAATACCCCATACCAAAACACTGTTGTCTGCCTTATGAATGGCTTTTTCCATTTTTTTGACATCCACCTCGTGGTCAATGTCTTTAGCTATGGTGCTGGCCATTGCAGATGCACCAATTTCATCATAGTTTTTGATAAGGGGTTCTATTTTACCAATGATGAGTTTTTTGTCGGCTAGGTCTGCTGCCACAGCAGGGTCATCGGCCGCCTTTTTCTTCAATTTGTCAATTTTGTAGTACTTCTCTACAGCTTCTTTCATCTTGTTTTGCTCAAAATGATCAAACATAACAAAAGTAATGCCTGCCATCACCAGAATCACGGCAATTCGCAACCACACATTTCGCATCATCGTCACAAAGGTAATGAGCATAGATATAATCATACCGATGATTGGAGCCAGAAATATAAAGGCAACAATTTGGGTAATTTTGCCCAATTCGATTACATTAAATACGGAATCAAAGCCTTTGCCCATACCTGCATGTGCTAAGGCAGCTCCGGCAAATCCACCAATAAGGGTATGTGAAGATGAAGATGGAATGCCAAACCACCAGGTCAGTAGGTTCCAGAAAATGGCTGCAAGCAGGCCTGCAAGGATAACACCCAGCGTTATGTATTCTGAATGCACCGTTTTACCAATGGTATTGGCAACGGCATGATCCTGGAAAATAAAATAAGCAACAAAGTTGAAAAAAGCCGCCCAAATAACCGCCTGAAATGGGGTAAGTACTTTGGTGGAAACGATGGTGGCAATAGAATTGGCTGCATCGTGAAAACCGTTGATGTAATCAAACAACAGCGCCAGGACGATAATAACGATCAATAAGCTCATGATCTTAGTGCTTTTGGATTAGGATTAGATGTGTTTACAGCGATTAAGCATATTTTACTATAATGCTCTCAACCACGTTGGCCGCATCTTCGCACTTATCCGTTACGCTTTCCAATTTTGAGTATATCTCCCTTCTCTTAATCAACTCTTTGGCATCCACTTCAGGACTGTTGTAGAGGTACTGAAGAGCTCCGTCAAATACATCGTCACTTTGACTTTCAATCTCCTTGATGATGGCAATGGCATCTGTCATCATGCGCATGTTTTGCATGTTTTTCAATTCAATGACCGCTTTGCTTACATGGATGCAACAGTCACAAATAAGTTCTGACATTTTTTGGAATTCAGACTCCGTTGGATCCACTTTATAAAGTGTTATTTTTTTGGCAGCGGTGAAGATGTTGTCAGAAATATCGTCAAGTGCTGTAGCCAGCGCATGGATATCTTCCCTGTCGAAAGGTGTAATGAAGTTTTTGCCCAGTTCGGTAAAAATATTTGCGACCAGCACATCATTGGCTTTTTCCTTATCTCTCAGTACGGAAACTAACTTAACCTGTTGTTCGTACGCTGTTTCGTGAGATAATTGTTTTAAAACTTCTGCCATGGCATTTACTTCATGGACAACTTGTTCGAACAAATCATAAAAGATTTTATCCTTTGACAGGAAAGAACGGAGAAATGATTGTAGTGGCATGTTGGTTTAATGTTTGTGCAAAGGTAGCACAAAGCTTTGGCACAATCCAAAAGCTAACACACAACACACATAAAGGTTACAATTATTTAATATTAGAGCTGAAATTTAAGGTCTGACTTAACATTAAATTTACATTGGAGCCGCTTTTGCCAGGCTTTTTTCCGTTTTCATCCAAATTAAAAGTAAGAGAATTTAAGAAAATCCCCATTTAAAACGCTCAAGTCAGGAAAAAGCAGGCTGTTTCAATACAAAATTTTGACCTACTCTTTAAAAAGGAGGTCTATGAAAGCTTTTCGATTGAAGACTTGTAGTTGGTCCATGCCTTCTCCCACTCCAATATACCGAATCGGGATTTTAAATTGGTCTGAAATGCCAAGCACTACGCCCCCTTTGGCAGAACCATCCAGTTTGGTGAGGGCAAGGCCGGTGACGTCTGTTGCCTCAGTAAACCTTCTCGCCTGTTCAATGGCATTTTGTCCTGTGGTTGCGTCCAGCACGAGGATTACTTCATGGGGCGCACCCGGCAACCTTTTGTCGATCGATTTCCTGATTTTAGTAAGCTCATCCATCAGGTGTTTTTTGGTATGCAACCTGCCGGCAGTATCTATGATGGCAAGGTCGATATTTTCCTGGATGGCATAATTTACAGTCTCATACGCTACCGAAGCCGGATCTACATTCATGCCTTTTGAATAAAATCCTACACCTGCTCTTTCCGACCAGATTTTTAACTGGTCGGCGGCGGCTGCTCTGAATGTATCACCTGCTCCCAGCACTACTTTTTTCCCTTTGAGTTTAAACTGGTGGGCCAGTTTACCAATGGTAGTGGTTTTGCCCACTCCGTTGACACCCACTACTAAAATGATATGGGGCTTGTGGTCCCCGGGAAATTCAAAATCTTCAAGATCCTCTGTATGATTTTCCTCTAAGATGACAGAAATTTCGTCTTTGAGGATTTGATTGAGTTCATCTGTATTCAGGTATTTGTCACGGGCTACCCTGGCTTCAAGTCTTTCGATGATTTTTACGGTAGTGTTAAGACCTACGTCTGCGGAAATAAGGATTTGTTCCAAATCATCAAGGAAGTCTTCATCTACTTTGGTTTTACCGGCAATGGCCTTGGTAACCTGACTGAAAAAAGAGGACTTGGTTTTTTCCAAGCCTTTATTGAGGTCCTCTTCTTTTTCTCTGGTAAAAAACTTTTTAAAAAAACTCATGGATTTAGAGGTAGGTTTTGATTAAACAGAAAAAGGGCTTTTCCCAAAGAAAAAGCCCTGATCCATTATTCTCACTGTAATACTCCGGGTATTACTTGTTTTGTTCGAAATATTCCTTGACTTTATCTTTGTGAATGATCACTTCTTTATAAGAATATTTTCCCGTAACCGGATCTTTCACACTTCTAACAACTTTAACGAAGTCCCTTCCGGAACCTGCGTTTGCAGCCCTTTGGGCAACCTTCGCGTTTTTCGATACTTTTGCCATTGCTCGTTATTTGATTTCTTTGTGAACAGTCATTTTTTTCAGGATCGGATTGTATTTTTTCAATTCCATCCTGTCAGGTGTGTTTTTCCTGTTTTTCTGGGTAACATACCTTGAAGTGCCAGGCATGCCAGAAGACTTGTGTTCTGTACATTCCAAAATGACCTGGATTCTGTTACCTTTTGATTTCTTTGCCATCGTAAATCTTCTTTTTTCCTATGATTATAATTTTACTCCGGTGTCAACACCTTTGGAGTGCAATTCTTTCAAATATGCATACAAACCTAATTTGTCGATATTTCTAAGCGCATGTGTAGATACTTTAAGGGTAACCCATCTGTCTACCTCAGGAATATAAAACCTCTTCTTTTGAAGATTGGGTTCAAACTTCCTGATGGTCTTTACATTGGAGTGGGATACCTTGTTGCCCTTCATGGCTGATTTTCCCGACAATTGACAAACCTTTGACATTTTAAATAGATTTTTCTATGTTTTTTCTATTAGTGACTCCGGAAGGATTCGAACCTTCAACCGCCTGATCCGTAGTCAGGTACTCTATCCAATTAAGCTACGGAGCCTTAAGCATTTCCTTCTGAAGCTCTCTCAAAAGAGAGTGCAAAGATAAGTCAAATATTTATTCTGACAAATATTTTGTTTAAAAATGCAATATCAATTAATATTCAACGAATTAAATACCAATTTTAACGCTTGAGGATCGCGCCGGCGTAGGATTTCCAACTCATATTGGCCTTCATAGCAGCTACTCCCGACCTGTCGATGGGGTGATCCAGCATCTTTTCCATGGTGGCTGCCATGCTTTCCAGGGTTTCGTCTGCCAAATAACCATTGGTGCCGTCCTGAATGGTTTCAGGAAAATGGCCCACCCTTGTTGCTAATATTGGCAAATCAAAATTGTAACTCAATGACTCAATTCCAGATGGTGTAGCGGTGAGATAATACAAGACAACACAATCACTGACCTGAAAATACTTGTGTACATCTTCATTGGGGATAAACTCATTAAAAACCACCACCCGTTGCCCAAGTCCCAATTGATCGATAAGAGCGAGGGGCTTATAGTCGGCTTCATCGTCACCCGACCTCAGCAACACTTTTTTAGCCAGACCAAAAATCAGTTTTTTCATTCGCGTTATGATGTTTCCAGGGTCGAGGGTGTTCCAAAAAGATTCGCCACAAATCAACAAACTCACATCATCTCTCTTTGCAGCAACCTTGCTGAAAGATTCAATAACCTGGTGCAATCCCTTATATTTTCGAATAAAACCAAAAAATAAGATGACCTTTCCACCTAAACCATATTTTTGCTTGAATGCCTCAACATCAAAATTCGGATCTGGCTTGTATAAATCATAAATGGGATGGAACAATTTAATGACAGTGGTTTCTTTGCCTATGGATCTCTGTCCATCGTATGTCAAGTGAAATTTCCTGGCAGGATAAAGGGTTTTTAACTCCTCGAAAGTTTTCAGTGCATGGACTATATAAGTATCGGCCCCGGAAATGCCCATTTTGGTAAAAATCCGGTCGATGGTACTTTGCTCTTTCTGGATTACAAAATGAAGGTCCAAAATCACCTCACACTGCCACATTTTTTTCAATTGTCTGATGATCCGACCAACTGGTAAACCCTGGATTGCAATTGACCATTGAAATATGACGATGTCTGGTTTTAAGTTCGCCATCAATCGGGCGGTAGCCTTCCACGAAAAAGGATCATTGTAATTGGTAAGGTAGTGGGTTCTGATTTGTGTGCCTTCCAAAAAATTCATTTGACTCACCCTATCCTTAAAATCCCTGGGCACAATGCCCGGATATTGTTGTGTCCACGAAACGATGTCCACTTCTACCCCATCAAAAGAGGAAAGCGCTTTGGCAAGGGAAGTGTTGTAGTTGGATATTCCACCTTTGAATGCAGGTCCCGGACCAAAACAAACTACCTTCATGCTACGGGTGTTTTTCCTTCTTTGAGTGCAACGGCATTGTAAACCCTTTTCAATCCTTCTTCAAGGGAAATTTTTGCCTTCCAGCCCATTTTTTCTTCAACAAAATCCATGCTGCAATACCTGTTGTGCACACCAACCGGCTTGTCAAGCAGACACTTTATTTCTGTTTCGTATCCTGCAATCTTACAAAAGATGCCAATCATTTCTCTAAAACTGGTTAGTCGCCCCATGCCAATATTGATGGCGGTGCCATCACCAAAATGATCCATAGCCTGCAAAGTACAATCCAATACATCTTCTATGTGAACAAAATCTCTGCCCTGGTGGCCTGTACCCCAAACTTCAAATGGGCTTTCCCTGTGTACTGCTCTTTTAGCCAGCGCTGGGACAGGATAAGAATAATCCTGATCTTCACCATAGCCTGAAAAAGGTCTGATGCAGGTGATGTGAATGCCATAATGGCTATGGGCAATCTTTGCTAAAAATTCTCCAGTCAATTTGGTCCAGCCGTAGGTCATGTCAGGTTGCCCCATGTTGGCAAAATCAATATCAGATTCACGAAGCTGGGTTGTATTGCTCTCTGTCTGTTTGCTAACTGGGTAGGCAGCGCTTGAACTCGGATATAATACTCTTTCTGGTTTGGCCTTGGTAAGCCAGTAAAAAAATTCGGCATCAATGGCAAGATCTGTGGCCACCTTCATAGGATCGCCATCTATCATGGCCCTGCCTCCAACAATGGCAGCAAAATGGAAGACGTCCGACCATTGGTCAACCTCTACACCGTATGTTTCCTTCAACCAGGAAGGGTTCTTGGTCATGGTCCTGACTACTTCCTGAAAATCCGCCTTGATAAAAATGAGTCTCTGATCTTCACCAAATGTCTTTTTATTGCCCTCAACTGCATTGAGTGGCACTTCGAGCCATGTCTCAGGATCTCTGCCTACTGACAAATCATCGATAAAAATGATTCTGTCTTGAGTAGTTTTGTAAAGGCGTTTAACCATATTTCTGCCTACAAAGCCACAGCCTCCTGAGATCAAGTGATTTTTCATCTGATTATTTTGGATATTTCTTAAAAAACAGTTTATTTCCCTTTCAGGATCAGCTAACAAAATATTATTGCAAACAACACTTTGTTACACCTACAAAGTTACAACATAAGCACTTAAATAAGCCAAATTCCATATAATATTTTGTGGCAATGTCAAACGAAATGGCTGGTGTGGAGTTGTAATCGTGTAAATCACTACCTTTGCAATTATCAACAACACTTTTTGCTACTTTGACATATCCTTTTTCAACACAAATCGAGGCCCAAGGTAAATTGATCCAGTCGATGGCTGACAATCATGACCTGATGGCAGCCCTCGAAGCATCAACCAATGCTGTGATTGAAGCCCTAAGCCATGACCGAAAGATCTGGTTATGCGGAAATGGTGGCAGCGCCGCGGATGCCCAACACCTGGCCGCAGAGTTTACAGGAAGATTTTACTTTCACCGCAAGGCCCTTAATGCTGAGGCCCTTCACTGTAATACCTCCTACCTGACAGCGGTGGCCAATGATTACGGTTACGACGAGGTTTATGCCCGCATGATAGAAGGATTGGCAAAAGAGGGCGATGTGTTGATAGCATTTTCTACTTCCGGCAATTCGGCCAACATCATCAAAGCCATTGAAACCGCGCTAAAATTAAAGCTTTGTGTTATTGGCTTCACGGGCCATACCGGGGGCAAAATGAAGGGGGTATGCAGCCACTTAATTAACATTCCGAGTGAAGACACCCCCAGAATTCAGGAAGGACATATGCTTTTAGGCCATTTATTGTGTGAACAAGTTGAAAAGGCTTTATTCCCCCGGTAATGATTTGAAAGTAATTACTTACTTTTGCATGATCATTTATTAATATATGTTGACTTATTCCCTTTTCGAGGGAATGGGTTTTATCCACAGCAGAGATGAGTCAAAACACATTAACCACGGTTGAAACAGCTGGCAAGCTGGGTCTTTTGCCGGAAGAATTTGAGAAGATCAAAGAAATTTTGGGGAGGACCCCAAATTTTACAGAGCTGAGTATTTTTTCGGTCATGTGGAGCGAGCATTGTAGCTACAAAAATTCGATCAAATACCTCAAAACCCTGCCGAGAGAAGGCGCCTGCCTGTTGGTTGGTGCTGGAGAAGAAAATGCCGGTCTTGTAGATATCGGTGATGGCCTGGGTTGCGCATTTAAAATTGAATCCCACAACCACCCATCTGCCATAGAGCCTTATCAGGGCGCGGCAACCGGTGTGGGTGGTATCCATAGAGATATATTTACAATGGGAGCCAGGCCCATTGCCGCTTTAAACTCACTTCGTTTTGGGGATATTTCATTGCCCCACACCCAAAGACTGGTCAAGGGAGTAGTAAGCGGTATTGGGGGTTATGGCAATTGCCTGGGTGTGCCCACCATTGGTGGAGAAGTGTATTTTGATGCCTGCTACAATCAAAATATTTTGGTAAATGCCATGTCTATTGGTACGGTTAAAAAAGGAGAAACGGTTTCTGCCAGAGCAGATGGGCCGGGCAACCCTGTTTTCATCGTTGGGTCAGCCACCGGTAAAGATGGTATTCATGGTGCCACATTTGCATCTGCTGACCTTACAGAAAATTCAGCTGAAGACCTGCCTGCGGTACAGGTGGGAGATCCTTTTCAGGAAAAACTCTTGCTGGAGGCAAGTCTTGAAGCCATCCAAACGGGTGCCATTGTGGGCATGCAGGACATGGGGGCTGCAGGCATTACTTGTTCCACTTCAGAGATGAGTGCCAAATCTGCTACGGGGATGGTCATCGACCTCGACAAAGTGCCAACCAGACAATCCAACATGCAGGCCTTTGAAATTCTTCTTTCAGAATCTCAGGAGAGGATGCTCATTGTTTGCCATAAAGGTCAGGAAGATAAGCTCATGGCCGTTTTTGATAAATGGGATCTTGAATGCGAAGAAATAGGTTATGTCACAGATACGGGCATGCTTGAGTTTTTTCACCATGGAGAGATGGTAGCACATGTGCCGGCAGAACCCCTTGTTTTAGGCGGTGGCGCCCCCGTATACGATCGCGCCTATACGAAACCAAATTACATAGATAATCTACAGGATTACAATTCATCGAACATACCCGGTCCTGCACAATTACAGAAGACTTTGGAGGATGTAGTGTCTTCACCCAACCTTTTGAGCAAACGTTGGATTTATGAGCAGTATGATAGCATGGTACGAACCAATACCCGTACCACCAATACCGCATCAGATGCAGCCGTAATCAGGGTGAAAGAAAATGGTAAGGGCATAGCAGCAACTGTAGATTGTAATTCTTCTTATGTATATGCCGATCCCTACCAGGGAGCCATGATCGCAGTAGCAGAAGCTGCCCGCAACCTGGTTTGTGCAGGTGCAGAACCATTGGCGGTAACAAATAACCTCAATTTTGGCAACCCCTACAACGAAGAGGTATATTGGCAATTTGTTCATGCTGTCAAAGGCATGGGTGATGCCTGCCGAAAATTCAATACACCCGTTACTGGGGGTAATGTAAGTTTTTACAATCAATCAGTACTTAAAGATAAAATTGAGCCCATCTATCCCACCCCAACCATTGGTATGATTGGTTTGATCAACGATCAGCATCTTTTCAGATCACTATCCTTTCAGCGCGAAGGAGATTCCATTTTTTTGATAGGCAAAACAACAGATGATCTCAATCAAAGTGAATACATCAAGAGAGTCTTCAACATTAAGGAGAGCAAGTGCCCTCGTTTTGATCTTGAAGAAGAGTATCACTTGCAGCAGGTAATTAAAAAAGTAATTAGAAATACACGTGTCAGTTCAGTACATGATATTGCCGAAGGTGGCTTATTTATGAACCTTCTGGAAAGTGGTTTTGAAAATGGAAAAGGATTTGAAATTGCCAACCCAACAAAGCTGAGGGACGATGTATTTTTACTCAGTGAGTCTCAAAGCCGTGTGGTCGTTTCTATTGCACCGGAATTTAAGAATAGTTTAACGGATTTACTGGCACAAAGTGACGTAGAATTTGTTGAACTGGGAAGGGTTACCGGCAGTGAAATTGTGTTGGGTTCAACTTCATTGGGTTCAATTGAAGATTGGAAAAACACTTACGATCACAAACTGGGACAATTGATTGAAGCGTAAATTAAACAACCTAATTATTAAAATACATGCATAATATCAGATTCTTTTATTTGTTTCTATTCTTTGCCGGCTTGTTTGCAGCTTGTGGAGCAATGAATGGCACATCTATTTCCGGAAAAATTGAAAATGCCGGAGATATGAGCATTTTCCTGGATCGTGTGGGTTTGAATACTACCAGCAATGTCAGATTGTCGGCTGAAAAAACAGGAGCAGATGGTAGTTTTAAATTTTCGTTGCCGGATGGTATTCAGAAAGGCATCTACCGCATTACATTGGGCGCAAAATCTTTGGAACTCGTTTCAGATGGAAGTGAAAAAGACATTGTCATCAACGGTGATCTCAACACGCTTCAAAATATGGATTACAAGGTAACGGGATCAAAGTTAACAGAAAAATTTCTGGCCATCGTTCAAGGCTTTGTTCGTAAGGAAATAGATGTAACTCGTTTGACAGAGTTGGCAGAAAAAGAAGCCGATCCCCTTGTGGCATTTATGGTGGCCAGCAGGATGTTTACTTTTAGAGAAGAATTTGCAGACCTCCACGTCAAAGTTTCTTCCCGATTAAAAGAAACGGGCGTTGACTTTGCGCTGGAATATGAAAACATAGCCTCCACCCTACTGAAACAAGCCGCCAGAAGAATGGCCACTGCCAAAATCCAGTTGGGCATGGACGCTCCGGAAATTGCCATGGAGGGAGTGGATGGAAAAGTTAAAAAATTATCTGACTACAGAGGTAAAGTGGTTTTGATAGATTTTTGGGCAAGTTGGTGTGGACCATGCAGAAAGGCTAACCCTCATGTTGTTGAAATTTATGAAAAGTACAAGGACAAAGGCTTTGATGTATTTAGCGTATCTCTCGATGGCGTAGACAATAGAACGAGGGCATCTATGCAAGGTGATGCTGCGCAGATCCAACAAAACCTCGATAGATCGAAAGAGCGATGGTTGGGAGCAATCGCACAAGACAACCTGCATTGGCCCGGACATGTCAGCGATCTTAAAAAATGGGATTGTGTGGCGGCAGCCGAATATGGTGTGTCTTCCATTCCCAAAACATTTTTAGTAGATAAAAATGGAAAGATTGCGGCTATAGATCCGAGGTACAATCTGGAAGCAGAAATTTTGAAATTTCTTTAAAATTGTAACTAGTGAGCTTTTAATTGACGATAAATTTTTAAGACCTGGGCAATGACAGATTGGCTGCCATCGTTTACCACAATCCAATCTGCATATTCCTTCATCTCCGCTTCGGATAGCTGGCTCTTGATTCTGGCAACCACAGCCTGCCGATTCATTCGATTGCGTTTCATGACCCTTTGAATTCGAATTTCTTCAGGACAGGTCACCAAAATGATATAATCCAACTCTTTATAGCTGCCCGATTGAATGAGCAAGGCAGCTTCTTTTAAAGTAATATCAGCTGTTTGAGCTTCTTGCCACCGCCTGCCATCTTCAATCACAGCAGGGTGAACAATTTGGTTCATCTTCTCTCTTAAGACAGGATTTTGAAAAACAGCCTGCGATATAAAGGCACGATTGAGTCTTCCATTTCGGAAATAGGCATCAACACCAAAAAGTGATAGAATGGCTTTTTTCACAACAGCATTGCTTGTCATTATAGATTTAGCCCTGTCATCTGCATAATAAACCGGCACACCCAATGTTTCAAAGATTTTGCAGATAGTGGATTTTCCGCTGCCAATTCCCCCCGTAATTCCTAATTTAATCATGGTCGCAAAATGGATTGACTGGTGATTTTACAATATGGAATTTCAGTATCATCGTTTATCATTTCATCCGGAAGACCCAACAAAAATGATCTGAATCGAAGAAATTTGGAGTCAAATTCTGCCACCCCACACAAAGCTTCTACCGTAGCAGTTTCTCCAAAACTTTTATCACCGATCTCAAATTCTACCCACTTGAGTGCATTGAGTACCTGTCCCATCTCAGCATAATCTATTGTGAAAATGGTGCGCATCATTTCTCTTTTTTCTTCTCTGCCGGCCAAAGTGAGCACTTCAGAGGCTGCGTCTTTGTATGCTGCAATCAAACCGGATGCCCCCAACTTGGTGCCGCCGTAGTACCTGACCACAAAGACTACCACATCCGTTACATCATGGCTTAAAATCTGCCCATAAATGGGTTTGCCTGCCGTATTTGAGGGCTCGCCATCATCAACCATCCTGAATCGGTTTTGGTCCGATCCCAGCCGATATGCATAACAAATGTGTGTTGCTTTTGGGTGCAATTTCCACAACATTTCCAACTTTTGTTCTACCTGCAATTCAGTTTGCACGGCATAGGCAAAGGCAATGAATTTGCTGGCTTTTTCGCGTGTATCGGTAACAGCATCTTCTGAAATGGTATGGTAAATATCCGGCCTCACTTCCATGGTAAAGAAAGTAAAACAATGGCTGCCACCGCAAGCACAAAACCTTTTATACGGTTGGATGTAAAATCTTCTTTAAACAAAAAGATGCCCGTAAGTGTGGTCAACAAAATAATCGATACATTGAGCATTGGAAACAACACACTGCCCTGCCATCCCCCGGCCAATAAAACAACAATCAGATATATGGAGAAAAAATTGGGAATGCCCAGCATGATACCGGCAATAACATCTATGCGCGACCATTTTTCACCCGACTTAAAATCCTGAATCATGACGTAAATAAGACCGGTAAGACCGGCAAAGCCAAACAAAGAGGCTGTAAACAACAGGCCATGATCAGCTGAAACACCTTTACGTTCGGATAAGAACAAACTTAGATCCACCATGCTTGAGCCCAACCAGGTTAAGAATGGCAAAGAAAATGTGGTTTTCAAAAGAGCGGATGATAGTCCGAAAGACCCATTTGAGTTGATAAAGACCACCGCCATTACCGCTGCCATCAGGCCGGAGATTTTCCACGGAGTTAAGGTCTCGCCAAAAAAAATAAGAGCAACTAAGACAGGAATGATCAATGACAATTTTTGAGATGTAGTAGCTACCATCACTCCATGATTTGCCACCGTTTTACCTATAACTACAAAAACTGTAAAAAACATGATGCCCATTGGAAGCGACCAATGAATCATTTCACCCAGATGGGGCAATGATGCGTTAAAGTTGGAAAAATCGGTTAACCAGGCAGTGGCTACACAAGTGAAATAATTAATGACAATGGCCCTACGAACGTCTACCTTGTACCATGGGAAGATTTTAAAAATCATCGCCACCAAAACGTTAAGCAGGATACAAAGAATAAAAATCAACCGAACAAATTTTGAAGGCTAAGGTATGACAATACTTATAGAGGCTTGAGATTTTGACAAAAAAAAAGACCCGCCAAAGCGGGTCTTTACTGTATTTATATAAATGGTAGCTCTACAGTTGTGTCGTATAATCAGAAGCCATATCCAACAGAAAATGTAATCTGATTGGCACCGGTTCTGAATTTTGATTTGGCTGCACCAAAAAATACGTGGTCGCCAATGGTGGTGAGTGCATTTTCGTATCTCAGGTCGAGGGCCAGATTACCAATGTCATAGCCAACAGCTCCGGAGAATCCATAAGTCATAGGAGCCAGTTTTTCCACATAGGTAGGAATTTCGGTAAAAGCAGATTTGTGGTCTGCCAAAAAGTGGAAAACAGGACCAAAGCCCAATCTGATGTTGTTGGATGTAATACCTGCATTGATGATCAGATCCATGGTTTTCCATTCTTCGGTCACCATTTTTGGCTGGTTGTCGCGGGTATTGTAAGTGATTTGGTCAAAACCAAGGCTGTAGCCGCTAAAAAGGGCATCAACCTGAAGGTAACTCCAACCCATAACCTTTTTGGCGTAAATACCGGCACTGAAAACAGGGCTAGCCTTGGCGAAGGTCAATTTATGGGTAACATAATCATTTTCGTTGCCTGCGTAAACAGATTCAGGTCGGGTTGGGATAATGCCGATGCTGGTTTTAAAGCCTACGGTTCCCTGAGCAGTGGCGGCCAAAGTGGTCAATAAAAAGGCGGCCATCCATAAAGTGTTTCTCATTTTGTATTTCTTTACTGTGTTTTATACTAGATATTCGTTTATGTTAAACGAATAAAAAATTCACATATTGTATATATACGACAAATAATTTCCCTTCACCCCCCTATTTCACCCCCTCACAATATTTTATTTTATTTTCAAGATAAATCATATAATAAAATATTTAATATGATTGAACATTCGCAAAAATAAAGTCAAATATTTTACAAAACTTAATACTGGGAGAATAATCAGAACAGCAAAACCTAAATTAAACAAGGAAATACTGAACATGTTTGACGTAAAGTTCACAATTATTTCCCAATATTAGACAATTATTTTACATATTTCCCCCTGTTGAGAGCCAAATTAGATTGGTTTGGGGGCTATATTTGCAAAAAAAATCACAAAATGTCTTCGGGGAGGTATGAACAAAGGGGTGTTTCAGCTGATAAATCAGAGGTACATCAGGCAATCCAAAATTTGGACAAGGGAATCTTCCCCAATGCATTTTGTAAAATCCTGCCGGATATAACAGGAGGCGATGATGCATACTGCAATCTCATGCATGCAGACACGGCAGGGACAAAAACGAGTTTGGCTTACATTTACTGGAAAGAGACCGGCGACCTATCGGTTTGGGAAGGCATCGTACAAGATGCACTTGTAATGAATTTAGACGATATGGCCTGTTCCGGTTTGGTCAACGATTTTATTGTTTCGTCTACCATTGGCAGAAATAAAAACCTCATTCCTGCAGAAGTATTAAAAACATTAATTGAAGCAGGACCAAAATTTGCCTCCAGGCTAGCAAAATTTGGCATCAACATGCACCTGGCGGGAGGAGAGACTGCAGACGTAGGTGACATCGTACGCACAGCTGATGTAGGATTTACGGTCTTCGGACGCATGAAAAAAGAGGATGTGATACAGATTGATATCAGGGAGGAAGATTACATCGTGGGCTTTGCCGGTTATGGCCAAACAACCTATGAAGACAGCTACAACGGTGGCATGGGCAGCAATGGGCTCACCTCTGCCAGGCACGACGTATTTGCCAACAGTTACGCGCAAAAGTACCCTGAAAGTTTTGATCCATCTCTTCCTGCTGACCTGGTATACGCTGGCACCAGGAAGCTAACTGAAGAAATTTCAATAGATGGAACAACCACAACCCTGGGTAAGTTGGTACTCTCCCCTACCAGGACATTTTTGCCATTCCTGGCCACTGTGCTCCCTGAATTGAAAAAAGAAATCAACGGCATTATTCATAACACCGGTGGTGGTTTGTACAAAGTTGAGAAGTTTATTGCCAATGGGTTGTGCGCTGTTAAAGACAATTTGCTCCCCGTTCCACCTTTGTTTCAGATTATCGGACAAGAGTCGGGAACGGCACAAATGGATATGTTTAAGATCTTCAATATGGGTACAAGATTGGAAATATATACCCCCCATTTGGAATCTGCTAAAATTATGATAGAGGAAGCTGAAAAATTGGGAATCCGTGCCCAAATAATAGGTCGCGTAGTTGCGGGTGAACAAGAAAAAGTGAAAATAATTGATTAAAGATATATCCTCCGATCGGGCAGAATAATTTATTAGAAGAGAAGTTCATTTACAAGAGTCATTTAAGACCCATTTCATAGCGAATTTTAATACCCTAACCGACAAAAAAAAATAGTTATTGGCATTTCACCTAAATGAAAGCCAATAACTATTTATTTAAAATTTGAATTTTATAGTTGACTCAGCGTAACTACAAATTTAAATCCCGCATCCCATTCTGTTTTAAAGGTGATGGTCTTGGCAGTTGGATCAACAACAAAACTTGTCATTGAAAGAGCTCCACCAAAATCGCCCACTTCAACTACATCGGTAAAAGTAAAATCATTGGCTGCAATGTCGTTGGCTTTTACCTTCATGCCTTTGGCTGCATACGTATAACCGTAACCTCTTCCAAAATCATAGTAACCTCCAATTGCATCAGACAGCTGGTAAACGCCACCACCCAGGTCTTTAATTATAACAGGTCCGAGGTCCTGATATTGTGGACTTACCACTCCATTTCTTACAACGGTTGATGAATACATACCGGAAATACTGGTTACAAGGTCTCCTGGACATTCCTGCCAAACTACACTTCTTTCAGCAGCTCCCGGAATTCCATCCTTGTTCACTGCACTATAGGAAATGCTGTAAACATCTGGTCCGTTGATGGTAGCTGAATTAAAATATTTACCAGTGACGACAGTTGTTACAGGAATTTGTTTTCCTTGCTCTTCAGCAATCAAACCTTCGTCTGTAAAACCTCCTGAAGGATTGCAGCCTAGGTCAATTTCAGCTGCCCCTTTCATGGTGAGTTTAGGTAAATAAGTAACTTCTGAGGCTACCGCTGTGTTGACTGCCTCATCGCAGCTTGTGATGACCAGCGAAGAGAGGCCGAGTATAAAAGCAATATATAATTGTTTCATTTTTTAAAGTTTTAAAATTATCAATTATCCCAGAATACTTTGTCTGTGATGGTTCTCTGAGCCGGTGCATTTGGGTTCAAACTTCTCTCTGTGGATGGATACAACCAGGCAGAAGGATAAGCTTTGTTCGCCAAAACAGAAAGTGGTGGATACTGGAAAATACCATTGGTAAACAACCTGCTGGATGGTCGGTCAAATCTTCTGGTTTCAATCCAGCCTTCATCTTCCTGTGTACCGTTCATCGATATCCACTTTTGAACAGCAATTTTATCCAATTTGTTGTCCAAACTGCCACCATAATTCAATGATGCGGTATAAGCTGGTGCTCCGCTTACACCCAGGTAGCTGAAGTTGTGTTCAACGGCATTGGCAAATGCAGAAGCATCATTGTCAGCGGTACCGTATCTGGCAGCTGCTTCTGCTCTAAGGAACCAAACCTCCCAGTCACTCATTAGAATGACAGAATTGGCTGGACCGTAAGCAATGGCAGAAGAACCACTGTAATCGGATGAAGGAGCAGTAAATGGTTCATTGTCGATGGTACCCTGATTGATTCCTCTGATCTGATCCTTAAATGTACCTGTAGTAGCTGGAGAATAAAATGCACTCAACCGTGGATCATTTAGATCGTTTAATACATTCACGGTAGCATTGCTTGCAAAATAGAAGTCACCCACACCAAATTCAAAGGATGCATACATTGGGTTTTGACTTCCGGAAACGCCACTGAATGGCATTGCTGCAACATCTGAAGCATTTTCAATAAAATTGCCGCCAGCTACAAGTGCTTTCACTGCATCGCCCTTAGGAGCAACTTCTGAAAGTCTCATTAACAGTCTCAATTTGAGAGAATTTCCGAATTTGATCCACTTTGCCAAGTCGCCCTGATAAACATAGTCATCAGCTCCAATTTCAGCCGGTGCTACTGCAAGGTCTGTCAATCCTTCATCTACCAATTTGATAAGTTCTGCATAGACACTTGCTGCATCGTCGTATTTTGGTGTCTGGATACCTCCATCCTCCAACTGACCTGAAATGGCCTCTGAATAAGGAATGTTTCCAAAGTGATCTACCAGGCCTTGATATACATAGGCAGTCAACAAATCTCCAACGCCTTTATAAGCAAGGCTCTGTCCTTTTCTCAAATATTTAAGATCAATTAGAATTTCAGAATATGCCCTGCCCCAATAACCATCAAAGTCTCTTGGCTCAGACACATATCTCTCCTGATTGCCTATGGATACTCCAATACCCCATGTGTAGTATTGTGCCCACAAGAAGGAACCAGAATTCAAATTGGCATCCACCATATAACCCAGCTGGCCCAATGCACTGGAAAGAACCTGGCTGTTTTGGGCGGTAGGTGAGTTATTGGGGTCAATGTTTACTTCATCAAATGGAGTTTCGCAACCAGAGATTACAAGCACCATGACTACTAAAAACGCCTTTATAGAAAATTTCATCTTCATCATCTCAATTTTTAAAAAGTTAGTTTTAAATTAACTCCCATACTTCTGGCAGATGGAGTCTGAGTTGTTTCAACACCGGTTGCATTTCCAGTAAGTCCCGGACCATTGATTTCAGGATCCGCATAAATGTTGTCAGACGGCAACCAGAATTTCATGTTTTTACCAAAGAAAGACAAAGTGGCGTCTGTAACTGACAACTTTTTCAACCAGTTTTTAGGGAAATTATAGCTCAAGCCAATCTCCCTCAATTTGATATAGCTGGCATCGATCATATAGGTTGCTGCTGATGGATCGTAATTTGTGAAATAATCCTGCTCAGTAACTTCAATATCGTTTGTTTTGTAAGTACCATCTCCATTGTCAATTACAGAGTTGGGGAAAATGAATGGTTCTCTGTTGTGGTCGATGGTGTTGAGTGCAGTACCATTAAATTCTGTAAAGAATTTGGTTTGAGATAGGAACCTTCCACCTTGTTTGATATCAAAGAGGATATTAAAAGAAAGTCCTTTGTAACCAATGTTGGTACCCAAGCTGGCCATATAATCTGGCTGATATGATCCCAAATAAACTTCTTCATCAGTATAAAGTGGGAAGCCTGTATTTGGATCTACAACTGTTTGTCCGGCAGCATTGGTTTTAGGTGCCAGGCCTTTGAAGGTACCAAATGGCAAACCTTCTTTGGCAACGATTGAAACACCTGTAGTATACGGTCCACCAACTGCCAATTCATCAATTTCGTCTGTGATTTTAACAACTTTGTTTACGTTCTTTGAATAGGTACCAAACAATTCCCAGTTCAATCCTTTAACCAAGCCATAAATAGGCTTCAGGGTCAGTGTAAGTTCATGTCCTTTGTTGGTCATTTCACCGATGTTGGCAACCGTTCTGGTGAAACCTGTGGATGATGGCAAACTGATCTCAACGATTTGGTCGGAGTGAGTTGAAGCATAGTAAGTATAGGCAACATTCACCCTGTCTTTAAACAAACCTAAGTCAGCTCCAAACTCTATGGTGGATGTCAACTCTGGTTTCAAGTTTGGATTTCCAATACGGTTGCCGGTAGTGAAACCTGGCTGTCCGTTTAATGGGAAGTTGATAGAATATGTGCCCAAGGTCTGTACTGTTGGGTTACCTACGTAAGTAGACTTCAACAGGTACAATCCTGCGTCTTTACCTGATGTACCATAACTTCCTCTGAGTTTGATGAAGTTGACGGCATCATTTTTAATACCCAACATGTCTGAAACCACAAGTGAACCTCCAATCGCATTGTAGAAAAATGAATTGTTGGTAGATGGCAGGGTAGATGACCAGTCATTCCTTGCTGAATACTCAAGGAACGCATAGTTTTTATAACCCAATCTGGCATTACCCAATACACCATACAAACGATAAAGTGTATTGAATTGAGATGATCTTGCAGCCTGAACACTGTTGCTCAAATTGTACCATCCGGAAACAACTAATCCACCCTGGGTTTCACCAGTTAATGATTTGGATTCTCTCTGGAACCAGTTGTAACCTCCAGACAAGTCGAGGTTCCAATCGTTGTTTAATTTTTTGGTGTAATTGGCAAGAACAGTCATATCAATGTTGATATTCTGTTTGAAGAAATTGCTGTAACCACCAAAAGATTCGTGTTTGGTATTTCTTGTGGTAAGACTCAAATCATCTCCCCAGATCAATTGAGTAGCTGGTTTGAATTTTGGTGTCCATGTATCAACGCTGGTAGTTACCAGGTTGGTACCAAATCTACCTGTCAGGCTAAGTCCCTCTGTGAGTTTGTATGTCAAAGCAGCATTACCCAGCAGGTTGTTGATCTTACCATTGTTGCCGTATTGATTCAAAATATAATATGGGTTTACTGAGTTATAAGATCCCCAATATCCATTGATATCATAAAAAGGATTGGTATAATCTCTCAATTCACTCAGTGGAATATTCACAGGTGATTGAATGGCCATCGCATATGCGTTGTTTCCTTCAAAAGCCCTGGAGCCTTCCTGTGCCGTATTTTGATTGGTATTGGCATAAGAAATTTTGAAATCTGATCTCAACCTGCTGCTCAGTTCAGCACTTGCGCTAAATGTAAGAGTATTTCTTTTATAGTAGGTATTATCAAGAATACCATTTTGTTTTACATTGGAGTAAGAGCCATAATAAGTAAAACCTTTGGTAGAGCCTGAGATCGACAACGCATTGGAAAGTGTATTACCCCTGTTGAAAAATTCTTTCAGCTGATTTGGAGCAGCACTGTAAGGTCTGGTCAAAGCTTCCAAAGCTCCATCACCATCTGTATCAATGGGAGAAGTCCATGGCCTTACCACACCATCCAAAGCAGGACCCCAAGACCAGTTTTCTCCGGAGTCAAGGTGCGCTGTATCGTAACCTTGTCCGAATTTATCCTGGCGTTTCAAAACCACGATGGCATCTTCTGTAGAGTAAGATGAATTCAAGCTAATTTTCATGTTGGTTCCCTTATTGCCAGCGCCTGTTTTGGTTTTGATCAAAACAACACCCGATGCTCCCCTTGAACCGTACAATGAAGTTGCAGATGGACCCTTTAAGATGGTTACTGATTCTATATCATCAGGGTTGATGTCATTGAACCTGTTTCCATAATCGGCATAACCTGTAGTAGAAGATCCGGCACCGCCTGAAGTTGATTCATTGTCGATTGGAATACCATCTACAACGATCAAGGCATTGTTGTTACCTGTGAGTGAGCCCTCGCCCCTCAAAACTATTCTTGTGGAAGCACCCACAGAGCCGGAACCGGTTGTGAGCCTCACACCCGCTGTTTTACCCCTAAGGGCTTCCAGCGTGTTTTTGTTTGGCAAAGAAAGCAATTCATCACCAGAAACCGTCTGGTTGGCGTACACTACGTTTCTGGAATTTCTTTCGGTTCCCATCGCCGTGACTACCACTTCGTCCAACAGCTGTCCTTCTGTTAGTGTTACGTCGATTTGGTTTTGATCTGTAACATCGATTTCCTGTTCAGAAAAGCCGATATAACTGATGACCAGTTTTTTCATGCCTTGTGGGACGGCAATCGAAAACATTCCATCGATGTCGGTAACGGTACCGACATTTGTGCCCTGCACAATGACGTTGGCTCCGATGAGGGGTTCACCCTTCGTGTCCTTTACCGATCCGGTAACGGTCTTTTGGGCTAAACCTGCCGAAACCAAGCCAAGCAGTACAAATAAAAGTAGTGAGAGTTTCTTCATACTAATATTGATTTAGTTAGTTAAAAATTTGAGTTTCTTTATTAATAAGTCATAGAAATATTAACAGAATGTTAAAACATTTCGCTGCCTGCAAAGTAAAACAATTTTATTTTAATTGTGAAAATCAACCAAAAATATCACAAACGCCTAATTTTCAGCAGTCAACCCCATCGTTTATAATTTGAAACCAAATTATATTCTGAAAATTGGGTTTTTAAATAAGTTAATTAAAATTTAATACTGCAAATACGCTTGTGATAACAACAATCATTTTTTTGACTATTTGTCTTTTAACAAATGGAGGTACATTTGAATGGTGTTTTTAAGTCCATAATACAAAGCATCGCAAATAAGGGCATGGCCAATGGACACTTCTGCCAGTCCTATGATGTTTTGCTTGAAAAATCCCAGGTTTTGGAGATTGAGGTCATGACCGGCATTGAGTTCTAAGGATGATTCGCTCACGTTTTGGGCCGCAATCATATAAGCTTCAATAGCTTTATTGGGATCAGAGTTAAATTTTTCTGCGTAGTGCCCGGTGTATAATTCTACTCTGTTTGCACCCACCAAGGCAGCTTCTTCAACTCGATTTGGGTCGGGCTCTATAAACAACGAGGTTCTAATGCCATTTTCTTTGCAAGCTGAAATGATGTCTTTGAGCATGGTACCATGTTTTTTGATATCCCAACCTTCATTGCTGGTAAGCACACCCGGAGGATCAGGAACCATGGTGAATTGATGGGGCTTGTGGAGTAAAACCATTTTCAATAGATCCTGTGTTGGATACCCTTCTACATTGAGTTCTGTGGTGACCACCTCTTTTAACTCTGATATATCATCATAGCGGGCATGTCGCTGATCAGGTCTGGGGTGGATGGTAATGCCTTGTGCACCAAAGGATTCACAGTCTTTGGCTACAGCAACCAAATCGGGGTTATTGCCCCCCCTTGAATTCCTGATGAGAGCTACTTTGTTTAAATTGACACTAAGCTTGGTGGACATAAATTCACAATTTTTATGAGATAATGGGTATTAGTTTCAACACTTAATAAAATCATACACTAAGGAAGATAAAGGTAAAACTTAAAGAGATAAAACTGCTTTCTCTCGTTTACAATTTAATCCATTAAATTTCTCAAAATTTAAATGTGTTGGAATGGTTACCTTTGTTTTTTAATGACAATTGGGGATAAAATAATTGACCGTCGCATCAAGTGGATCATTAGTTTCCTTATTTTGGTGCTCTGCCTAATGTTGGGTGCTGGCCTCATGCAGGGTGTACTTTACCTCAATGGTATTAAAATCACAGACCAACATAATTTGATATCCTTACTGGATGACGCAGAAAACCGGTGGGTTATAAGAATGGCTTTCGGTTTCAGTCATATAGCCGGCTTTATTCTTAGCAGCCTGCTTATAGGTAAACTTTGGGGCATGCTGGGGTTTCAACAGTGGAAACAATGGGTTAAAAACTTTCATATTAGCCCTCTGAGTTTATGGCTGATGTTGCTTGTGTTGTGTTATCCCATAGCGGGCTTGCTTGGTTATCTGGCAGGTCAAATACATTTGCCCAACTGGCTTTCGGAAGTTGAAGACTCTAGTTATAAAGCCCTCGAGGGACTCATTTCTATGGAAAACATTGGTCAGTTGATGGGCAACCTTTTTGTGATTGCCATTATACCTGCAATCGGTGAAGAAATGTTTTTCAGGGGGGTAGTTCAAAACCTTCTCCAAAAAAAATATACCCAACCAGGCCTGGTGATCTTTCTGAGCGCTTTTATTTTTGCAGCCTTCCACCTCCAATTTGTTGGTTTTTTCCCTAAACTAATCATTGGACTTGTTTTAGCTGCATCGTTTTTCTATACCCGTAATCTACTTTATCCCATACTTATCCACCTGCTTAATAATGGATTTCAGGTAGTGTTGGCTTATTTGCGACCAGAGCAAGTAAGTGCCCGACAAGAAGTAGCCGAAATGACACCCTCACAAGTAGCCATCGTCCTATTGACGGTGCCGCTAATTGGCCTGTTATTCCAGTACATCATTAAAAATTACAAACATGGAGGAAGTATTAAAAACGAGGCTTAAAACTGCAGTCGTTTTTGGCATCGTGGTAATAGCACTGCTTTTGGCCGGTAAAACGGGTTTTTCTATCCTTTGCTCAATAGTTGCCGTAGGTGGTATTTATGAATATCTGCAGATAACAAACCAAAATCGGATAATGGTCTTAATGGGTTGGCTGCTGGGGGCACTACTTGCTTTTGTTATCCTTAGTGCATGGACAAATGCTGAGGCTACTCCCATACTTCTTGGCACTGCCATTTTGGTTTACAC
>CALMWS010000076.1 GCA_937870795.1 uncultured Bacteroidota bacterium
CATGGGCAAATTCATAGCAACCATTAGCATTCTGCTTTTCACATTTTGCCTGTGTGGGCAAACCCAATTGAAGGTCAATGTATCTTATCCCGATCCTACGGAAGGGAGGTTGATATTGATGATTTCCAATGATTTCAGCTCAGAGCCGAGGTTTCAGATTACGGATGATGTAAGAAGTCAGGTGGCTGCAGGTGTCAACATTTATGAAAAAAGTATGAGTACCAGCGTGACATTTCCACACAAAGATCAGGTATTGTATCCTATCAATAAATGGGAGGATTTACCGGAGGGAGAGTACCAGGTTCAAGCCCTGATCAACAGGTACGAAAGCTTTAACCTCAGTACCGGACATACAGTGCAGTTGCCACCCGATATGGGAGAGGGACAGCACTGGAATACCAAGCCCCTGAATATCTATTGCCTGCCTGTGAAGGTTCAATTGAAAAAAGGCGAGGTTACAGAAGTAAAACTTATGCTCGATCAGTACATAGCTCCGTTGCCGGAACCCAAAAACACTCAATGGGTGAGGCACATCAAGATGAAGAGTGAAAAATTATCCCAATTCTGGGGCAGAGATGTCATGCTTGGTGCACATGTACTGCTGCCCAGAGACTGGGATAAAGAATCTGACCGTAAGTATCCATTGATGATTTATCACGGCCATTTTCCTTCCGATTTTGGAGGGTTTCGCACAGAGCCTGTACCTGCCGATATGGATACTTCTGACTACAGCAGTCGATTTCATATCTACGGTTACAAAAAGAAACAACTGGAAGAAGCCTACCGGTTTTATCAACAATGGACCCACGACACCTTTCCCAGATTTATTATCATTGAGATCCAGCACCCCACACCATATTACGATGACTCTTATGCGGTCAATTCTGCCTGTCAGGGTCCTTATGGAGATGCCATTACGTATGAACTCATTCCCTACATAGAAAAAATGTTCAGGGGTATTGGCAATGGTAAATCGAGATTCCTTTACGGTGGTTCCACCGGAGGTTGGGAAGCCCTGGCAGGACAGGTCTTTTATCCCGATGAATACAATGGTTGTTTCGCTGCTTGCCCTGACCCCATAGACTTCAGGGCATATTGTACCGTTAATATCTACGATGATGAAAACGCATTTACCTGGGAGGGCCCACATTACAAAATTGAAAAACCGGCCAAGAGAGATTACCTGGGCCATATCTCCTCAACTGTAAGGCAAAGCAATCATTATGAACTTTTACTTGGAGATAAAAGTCGCTCCGGACAACAATGGGACATTTGGGAAGCAACCTACTCCCCTATGGGTCCTGATGGATATCCTCAGCGCATCTTTGATAAAGAGACAGGTGTAATAAATAAACAAGTAGCTGCCTACTGGAAGGAAAACTATGACCTGGTACACATTCTTAAAAGAGACTGGAAGACATTGGGACCCAAACTCGAAGGCAAGATCCACATCTATTGTGGTGATATGGATAATTACTACCTCAACAATGCAGTCTACCTTGCTGAATCTTTTCTGGAAAGCACGCGTTACCCCTACTACAATGGTGAAGTCAAGTATGGCGATCGCGCTGAGCATTGCTGGAATGGGTCGCCTGATTTACCCAATTACATCAGTAGACTGAGGTATCACACGATGTATTTATCAAAGATATTGAAACGATTGTAACATCCGGCAACCGGGCACGTGTCCCTATAGCTGCGAAGCCGTTGTAGGGATCCGGCAACGGGGCATCCGGCAACGACAACGGGGTATCCGGCAACGGGGCATCCGGCAACGGGGCATCCGGCAACGGGGTATCCGGCATCCGGGTATCCGGCAACGGGGCATCCGGCAACGGGGTATCCGGCATCCGGGTATCCGGCAACGGGGTATCCGGCAACGGGTATCCGGCAACCGGGTAGCCGATACCTCCGTTACCCCGACACCTCCGTTACCCCGATACCTCCGATCCCTACACCGACGCTGCGGCGTAGGGACAGGTACCCCGATACCTCCGATGCTCCGATACCTACACCGACGCTGCGGCGTAGGGACAGGTACCCCGATACCTCCGATGCTCCGATACCCTGATACCTCCGTTACTCAACAAAAAGCATCAGCCCTTTGAGGTAGTGGCCCTCAGGGTGAAAGAGATTGACGGGGTGATCGGCACCCTGGCTGAGGTGAAACATAACACGCACATTTCTGCCTGCTTCGATGCCGGCGGCTACTATGGTGTCGTAGAATAGTTGTGTGGTAACCACCTGGCTGCAGGAAAAAGTGAAAAGCAGGCCACCGGGTTTGACGGCTTTGATGGCAAGGGTATTGAGTCTTTTGTATGCCTGTATAGCATTGTGGCGTTTGCTCATACTTTTGGCAAAGGCAGGCGGATCAACGATGACGATGTCGTAGACATCTTTGTTTTGAGTGAGGTATTCGAGTACATTGGCTGTAATGCCCTCGTGGTTGTTGCAATGATTGAGACTGGCATTGAGTTCGGCCAGGGCTACCGCCCTTGAAGAAATATCCACGGATACTACCGAGGTTGCGCCTTTTTTGGCTGCATAAACAGAAAAGCCCCCGGTGTAAGAAAAACAATTGAGCACGGTTTTTCCGTTGCTGTACTCACCAACCAGCTGCCTGTTATCGCGCTGATCAAGAAAGAAGCCGGTTTTTTGACCTTCCACCCAGTTGACGTTGAACAGGTGACCATTTTCTGTTACAATATCACTCTCTACTTCACTGCCCCATAGTACGCCATCTGTGATGTCAGTTTTACCTCCCAGGCTTTCTTTGGATTTGTTGTACACTGTAGTCAGTTGATCACCCAGTACTTTGGTAAGTGCATTTACAATATGAGGTAAACAGCGGAAGGTACCCGCTGTGTGGCATTGAACCACGGCTACTTTGCCATAGATATCGATGATCAGGCCCGGTACACCATCACCCTCTCCGTGGATGAGGCGAAATGCATTGGTGGCAGACGATGGAAATTTCAGAATATTTTGTCTGTAGGCATAAGCTCCTTGGATCTTCGACTGCCAGAAGGCCGCATCGATGTTGACATCTTCAAAACTGAGCATGCGTACCATGATGGAACCGGGTGCATACATGCCGGTGCCCAGACAATGACGCTGTTTGTCGTACACCTTTACGAGGTCGCCATCTGTCAATCCTTTACTAGCTGAGTGGATGGCACCAGAAAATATCCACGGATGTTTGCGGTGCAGGCTCTGTTCCCTGCCCTTTTGTAAAACAATTTCTCCGTAATGATTTTCCAAGCTATATTATTTGGCTTTGGTTGCTGTTTTTTTGGCCGCAACTTTTTTAACGGGCGCCTTTTTAGCAGCTGCTTTTTTAGCAGGCGCTTTCTTGGCTGCTGCCTTTTTTGCAGGAGCCTTTTCTTTGAACACGCCCGGCATTTCCAACTCTATCCACGCCTTCACTTGTTCAAGTGGCGTGTTGATCAATTGATCGGCTTCCATTTTGTTGCCATCAACTTTTGGAATTTTGATCATCTTTTTGCCGTACCTGATGAAGGGCCCCCATCTGCCATTTTCAATGGAGATTTTTTCTTTGTCCCATTTGGCAATGTAGCGGTTGGCTTCTTTCTCTACCTTGTCTTCAATCAAAGGTATGGCCTCGGCCTCAGTGATGGTATCGTGGTTGATCCTTCTGGGCACATTGATAAACAAATCGTTCCACTTGATAAACGGACCGAACCTGCCTTTGCCCTTGGTGATGGGTAGGTCGTTATAATATCCGAGTGGAGCATTTTCATCGAGTTTTTGTTCTACCAACTCAATGGCACGCTCTCTTGTTATACTAGCTGCTTCTTCACCGCGTGGTATGTTGGCATAGATATCCCCAATTTTGATGTAGGGACCGTAACGGCCATTGTTGACAATCATTTCTTCTCCCTTGTACTCACCCAATGATTTGGGCAGTTGGAAGAGTTCCATGGCATCTTCAAAACTGAGGGTCTCCATAGATTGGCCAGGCTTGAGATTGGCAAAGCGCGGCTTCTCATCTTCGGGCAATTCTTCTTTTGTACCGATCTGCACCACGGGGCCATATCTCGTAATTTGTACCAGGACAGAATTGCCGGAGGCCGGGTCTGTGCCCAGAATCCTCTTGCCCTTGGCTCTGTCGGCATTTTCAACCGTATTCTCTACTCCTTCGTGGAAAGGAAAATAAAACTCTTTTAAAAATTTACGCCAATCAACGGTACCATTGGAAATGTCATCTAACTTTTCTTCTACTTCAGCCGTAAATTTGTAGTTCATGATGTCCTCAAAGTGCTCATTGAGAAAATCCGTTACAATCATGCCTATATCAGTGGGATACAACCTGGAAGAAGTTGCACCTGTATTTTCTGTGGCAATGGTTTGACTTACTTTGTTGTGGCTCAACTCGAGGATGCGGTAGTTGCGCGGTGTGCCCTGCCTGCTCTCTTTTACCACATAACCCCTGTCTTTCTCCATTATTTTGGTAATGGTAGGTGCATAGGTGGATGGCCTACCTATGCCCAGTTCTTCCAACTTTTTCACAAGGCTGGCTTCTGTGTATCTTGAAGGCGGGGTAGTATATTTTTCTGTTGCCGTCATCTTGTCCAAATCAAGGACCTGGCTAATTTTTAATGGAGGAAGAATGCCTTTGACATCTTCATTTTCGTCGTCGTCTGATGATTCGATGTAGACTTTCAAAAATCCTTCAAACTTCATCACCTCTCCTTCGGCTTGCAGGAAGGTGTCTTTCATGGTTGATATACCAATGGATACAATGGTCTTTTCCAATTCGGCATCGGCCATCTGCGAGGCCATGGTTCTTTTCCAAATCAACTCATATAAGCGCTGCTCATCGCGGTCACCACTCACATTTTTCTTTTCAAAGTAGGTAGGGCGAATGGCTTCGTGGGCTTCCTGTGCGTTGGCGGTTTTGGATTTATACTTACGCACTTTCACAAACTCTTTGCCAAAGCTTGTTTCTATTTCTTTGGTAACGGCTGCGATGGCTGTATCTCCGAGGTTGGTAGAATCTGTCCTCATGTAAGTGATGTGACCGGCTTCGTACAATTTTTGCGCGATCTGCATGGTGCGATTCACCCCAAAATAAAGTTTCCTACTCGCTTCCTGTTGAAGGGTTGAGGTGGTGAAAGGTGCAGCGGGCGTACGTTTGGCGGGCTTTTTCTCGATGTCTGCAATTGAAAACGTGGCTCCGTTGCACTTGTCGAGAAAATCCTGTGCTTCCCTGACTTCATCCAGTTTCTTTACCAGCTCAGCTTTCAGGCTTACCTTTTCGCCTCTGTCATTGAGTACATCAAACCAGGCATGAACTTTAAAAAAAGGTATTGCTTCAAAAGCGGTGATCTCTCTTTCTCTGTCAACTACCAATCGCACAGCTACTGATTGTACCCTGCCTGCAGATAGTTTGCCTTTGACTTTTCTCCACAATACTTCCGACAATTCAAAGCCTACCAATCTGTCCAGCACCCTGCGTGCCTGTTGGGCATTGACGAGATCAAGATCTACTGTACGTGGTTCGGTAACCGCCTTTTGGATGGCAGGTTTTGTGATTTCACTGAAAACAATTCTTTTGGTATGCCGCGGGTCGAGGTTGAGCACTTCACACAAATGCCAGGATATGGCCTCTCCTTCGCGGTCTTCATCCGTTGCAAGCCAAACTTCAGATGCCTTTTTGCTCGAGTCTCTCAACTCCTTAACCACTTTGGTCTTCTCGGGAGAAATGATGTAGTTGGGCTCAAAGTTTTTTTCTATCAAAACCCCTTTGTTGCCCTTTTCGAGGTCCCGGACGTGGCCGAAGCTCGACTTCACAAAAAATTCGTCACCCAGGTACTTTTCAATTGTTTTTGCTTTGGCCGGTGACTCAACTATCAATAATTTTTTTGCCATTGATCTTTATTAGGTAGGCTGAAAATTTTACTTTAAAAAATGTAAAATATATAAAATCAACAAAGATAGCATTTTATATAAATTACGTTCGTTATTTATTTTAAAGTTCGGCAAAGGTATTAAAAATCTTGGTATCGCGCTTTTTGTTGCAACGGCCAGGTACTGCAATTTCCTTAACCCAATAAAATTATTCCTGATATTTATGAAGGTTGAAACATCCATAATTACCCCCATATTCAAAGGTGAATATATACTACACTGCCAAGTAAATTATTAAAAGTGATTCCAATGATGACAGTAAAAAAAATCACTTAAAGAGCGTCAAAAAGATAGCGCCGCTCTTTTTTATTTTTCGTTCTCCGGTTTTTTCTTGCGCTTTTCTACGTATTGTTTGACCCGGGTTTCTACTTCCTGTGGTCTTTGATTGAGGTATCTATGGTAAGAAATGAGCATGAAATCTATCATCTCATCCCTGTAAAGCAAGCCAAGTTTTGTGAGAAAATGTGAAAACCTCGAACCATCATCGAAATTCCAGTTGATAGCCATCCAACGCCCCAAACCAAAATGCAGCTTTCTGGCAATGAAAGTTTCTTCTTCTACCTTTATTTTTAACAAAGCATCGGGCGGTGAAAGTCGGTCGAGTTCTGTAAACGCCTCTTGCAAATCTTTGGGAATATAGACCCCATTGATCCTGGTTTTGACAATATTGGCTTTGTACAACGAATCGGCCTCTCTGATGAGTTGATCTTTGTTTTGAGCCATTAACGGAAGCTGAAAAAGCCCCAGTAGCGCACCGATCCAAACAATATATCTTTTCATTACAGCATTTAACGCCTGTAGAGCCATTTTTGGTTCACATAATTCCATTTTTGTTTTTATAGTAAAGCGACCTGACCCTGAATGACGAATCTTATTATACCTTTGTTTCTCATGTTTTGGGATATGTTAAATGAATGAATCGATGTGGGAAAAAATAAAAAACCTGAGGGTCGCAGAGTGGGTGTTGATAGAAGCCATCTTTTTCGCCTTCTTCTGGATTGGCAATCCATACATAGCCTCCTTACTTACAGTGGTGCTGGCACCCATTTTTGGCTCCATTCTGGTCATTGCCCTCATAGCAGACCGATTGGACAATTCCCGAATCGGCAACAAATTTTATTGGGTGATGTTTTGGTTTACCATCATTCCTTTGGTTCTTTACCTAATATTTAAGGTCGTTATAAAATAAAATTCTGATTTACATTCAAAACTTGACACAGTAGATTTTGCGGACTTTTTGTGGAAGAAAAATGATTGTATTTTTGGAGGTCATACACAATTTGAATGAAGCATAAAATTATCCTGGTCCTTTTCTGTCTGTATGGAGCAATTTCCGCACATGCACAACATCACCACCGGTGTGGTGAAGAAAGGCAGATGCAAAAAATGCAGGATCTGCAACCGGGCCTGATCGAAGACATCAACAGAACGTTGGCCCCCGGCATGGCAGAAAAACGTTTTGCACAAAGAGGCCTGTTGTCCAACAATACATTGTACATTCCGGTGCATGTCATCATTGTACACAAACCCAACCATGGAGTTGGCCAGTCATCTAATTTGTCAAAAGCCAGGATACTTTCTCAATTGGCCGTGCTCAACAAAGATTTTTCACGCACCAATGCGGATACCATTCTTACCCCGCCTGTATTTTCAGCTGGCAATCCATCAATCCAGTTTTGTATGGCTACCATCGATCCGGATGGCAACCCTACCGATGGCATTACGCGCTACCCCAGCACTGCCAATTTTGATGATGAAGAATTTGCCATCAAGGGAGAAACCGGTTGGCCAAGGACGGACTACCTCAACATCTGGGTCGCCGAGATTGAAGACCTGGGTTATGCCTACATACCTTCGCTCAATGGTCTTCCCAATTCCACACTCGATGGTGTTGTGATCAATACTGAAGCCTTCGGAGGTCCCGGCAGCGGAACGGTTGAGCCCTATGATCTGGGCAGAACAGCCACCCATGAGATAGGGCATTTTCTTGGACTTCAACACATCTGGAGGAGCGATGGATGCAACTCAGACGATGGTTTTACTGACACCCCTTTACAGGATGTAGAAAACTATGGCTGCCCGGTACACCCAAGTCCCAGTTGCAACAACGCAGGCGATATGTTTATGAATTACATGGACTATACAGACGATGCCTGTATGAATGCATTTTCTGCCATGCAGGCCAACCACATGAGAAACATTCTTTCAGGAATCCGAAATTCTCTGGCATCATCCGGCACCGTCCAATGCAATGCAGCTGCCCTTGCCGTAGTCATTGATTCCCTGCGCCACCCAGCCTGCTTTGGTGAAGCCACTGGCTACGCTGCATTTGGTGCCTCTGGAGGTACGGCGCCCTACACTTACCAGGTGAGAACAGAAACCAATGTAAGTGGGCAATTTTCTCTGCTGGCCAGCGGACAATATACCCTTATTGCCAGAGATGCTGTGGGTGACAGCGTATTGTTAGATTTTGAAATCAATACTCCCGCCCTACTGTTGATTGATAGCCTCATCATAGGCCAACCGGTGTGTGCGGGTGACAGTGGCGTAATTACAGCTTATGTTTCGGGTGGCACCCCTTTCAATAATCAAGGATACAATATTAGCCTCAATGGCAATCCCATAGGCACTACTGCCCAGGGCCTCACCCCAGGTGTTTATACTTTTTTGGTAGCCGACAGCCTTGGTTGTACCGCACAAAAAGCATTTACCATTACAGAAGGACAAACCATCGATTTGAGCCTCACCACCGTATCTGGCATTCGTTGTCATGGCGATTCTACCGGCACCCTCTTTGTGGCTGCTTCTGGTGGTTATGCACCCATCACCGTGACCGTCAACCAAAAACCTGTAACCACAGCTGTAGTCTCATCGCTTAAGGCTGGCCTTTATAGCTTTGTGGCAGTTGATGCCAAAGGATGTACCACCACCGATACGGTCACACTCAAACAGCCAGAGTTGCTGGTGGCAGCAGCCTCAAATACTGACTTATTGTGTTACAACGACAAAGATGCCACTATCTCTTTTACAGCTTCCGGGGGCAAGCCTCCCTATTTTTATTCAATAGATGGTCAACATTTTAGTGCCAATCCAAATTTCACCAATCTTGGAGTTGGCCAATATCCTTTGATTGTACTGGATAGCGATCAATGCAGATGGCAGGACACACTTAGCATTGCTTCACCCGATGCCATACTGGTAGATACAGAGGTAGATTATAATGCTGCCCTCAACAAATTTCAGGTGGTAGTGCATGTGGCGGGAGGACAAGCCCCTTACGTGATCAAAGCAGATAGCAGTCTGGTAATTAGCGAAGACACCATTTTCACGGGTGAAGTGTCAGGAAGTTACATTTTTACAATCGTGGACTCCCTGGGTTGCGAAATTCAAAAAACGGTGGTCTTTTCTTCTACACTTGAGCCCGAAATAAATGAATTTTCCATAGGCCCCAATCCGGTAAAAGATTATTTGGTGATTCGATATTCCGGCAATAAAAATGAGGAAGCAAATCTGAAAATTTACGATATTTCTGGTAAGTTGATTTGGGAGGAAAACCAAATTTTATTTAGTCCTGAAAAAAATATTCACAATATTTTTGTTAGTAATGTGCCAAATTCAATTTTTATTTTTAAAATTGCACTGAAATTCAAATCGAGCCACATTTTGATTTTTAAAGAATAAGTTTTGTAATTCTCTTGATTTTACCCCGGTATTTTTATCGGGGTTTTTTTTTATCTATCCTTTTTTACCGCCTTAGTTTTCACTTTTTTTCTCAGTAAAAAGACGATTGTGGTTTTCCTTTAAAAACACATTAAATTCCCAAACAAGAATGCATGTCAAAACAGCATATTCCAAAAAGATAAGTGCATAATTTTCTGCAAATGCAGTGATTTGGTAGGATTGATAGGTCCATGTGATCAAATAAGACCAGATCCATATACTTATATACCGCGTACACAGACTCACAGCCAGGGGCAAGATCAGGTACCATGGATGCAAGGTCGTCAAAGAAAAAAGATAGGCCAACAAAATCCACAAACCCACTTCAGCGAGGGCATATCCTTTTTCCAGCCATTTATTGACGTTTATTGATAAGTACAAAATCGTAGAAAGTGCCAACAATGCCAGACCCGGACCCAACCACCGAATTAGATTGTAGCCGGTTGCCCACTGACCAACAAAACGAAGCAGGTAGTAAAGTCCTGCATTGAATTCAAATTTTCTGTAATAAAGATCGATGCTTTGAAAGAAACCGCCAGAAGCAAATGTTATAAAAAATGGCACAAACAATAGGAGGCAGAACAAAGCGATAAAAACGAACCATCTTTTTTGCTCTTTAAACTTCCAGAAAAACAACATGGGTAAAAACATGAGTGGCAACAATTTGGTACTCACGGCCAGCGCAAAAAACAAAGCTGAACCCACCATTTTTTTGCGTTCAAACCACACCGCAGCCAGGATTAAAAAGGCCACCATCAATGGTTCTGCGTGCAGATTGCCAATGCCTTCTACCACCACCAGTGGATTGAGTCCATAGGCTAAATAAAAACCGGGATACCTTCGGCCCAGGGCCGATTTTCGAAAAAGCATCAAGGCAATCAGATGGATGGCGGAGTAGAAAATTTTCATCACCATTATGGCATTTGCGCCCATTCGTTCCAAAAAGGCAGCAATCAAAAACAAAAGCTGGCACACAGGTGGGTAGACGCTGTGGTAGTTGGGCGAATTTAATCGCGGATACAATTGATGGTAGCTTTGCTCTTCTAAAGATTGGATCAACTCTGAAGGAACCTTTGCAAACGGATCATAGCCATCTAATAGAAGGTAGCCATCCCACAAAAAACGATAGACATCATCTGACAACATAGGCACGGAAAAAATGGGGAGAAGGGCAGCCAGGAAAGGAAGACACCTTAATTGCCTGGAAAATAAAGCTCCCTTGAAGGCCAACAGACTGGCAGCCGAAAATGCCACACTGAAGCCCAGTACTATTCGGTCACCTTGTTTTTGATGACATTGAAAAAGCAAAAAATAAAGCGCGCACAAGTAGATGACTGCTATTGCCCAGGCCACCCATGCTCTGCCCTTGTTCATCTGCCTATTGTTTGTAAATCTGTCCGTCTTTCATCACAAAGGGCACCTCCAGGACGGTTTGGATATTTTGGGTAGGGTCTTCACGGGTTGCAATGATGTCGGCCCATTTTCCGGGACTCAGGCTACCCACTTTGTCGTAAATGCGCAAGAGGCTGGCCGCATTTTTGGTGGCTGCCTGGATGGCTTCAATTGCCGGCATGCCAGCTTCGGTCATATAAATAAATTCTTTGGCATTCTCTCCGTGTATACTAACACCGGAATCTGTGCCAAAGGCAATTTTCACGCCGGCTTTGTAGGCTGCAGCAAATGTTTTCTGGATTTGTGGTCCTACCTTCAAGGCTTTGGGCACTACGATGGCGGGATAAAAGCCAGGGATTTTTGCCTTTTCTGCCACAAATTTTCCGGCAATGATGGTGGGTACGTAGTAGGTACCTTTTTCCTTCATCAATTGCATGATTTCTTCGTCCATGAAGGTGCCGTGTTCGATGCTGTTGATGCCACCAAGTACAGCTCTTTTCATTCCTTCGGCACCGTGGGCATGGGCTGCAGTGACGAAGCCGTAATCATTGGCGGCCTTAACTACAGCGGCCACTTCATCGATGGTAAATTGGGGGCCACTACCATCAGAGGCTACACTGAGTACTCCGCCCGTACTGGTTATCTTGATACAGTCTGCTCCATTTTTGTAGCGCTGTCTTACGGCTTTTGCTGCTTCTTCAGGGCTGTTGATTACACCTTCTTTGGGTCCGGGGTCACCTTTTAAGTTGTCTCGTACGCCATTGGTTGGGTCGCCGTGACCTCCCGTGGTGGCAATCGACTTCTCTGCTGTATACACCCTGGGGCCTTTGATGAATCCATTTTTGATGGCTTCGCGCAAAGAAACATTTACACCTGTACCTCCCAGATCTCTTACTGTAGTAAAGCCTGCATCCAGGGTTCTGGCGCAATACTGGGTAGCTTTTAACGCTACGTAAGCATCGTTGTCGCGAAAGGTTTCTTCGTACCTTCTCGGACCACTTTCACTTTCTATGTGCACGTGCATGTCCATCCATCCCGGCATTACGGTCATGGATTTAAGGTCTATGACTTTATCTTCTTTTTGTGAGGGTAAATAGCCTTCTGCTACCTTTTCAATGATGTTTCCATTGACTATGATGGTCATTTTTTCTCTGACAATGCCCTGCTCAACATCTATCATTTTGCCGCAGTACAAAACCGTTTTTTGTGCCGACACCAGCAAAGATAAACTCAGAAGTAAGAGGCTCCATAAACAACGCATAATCGTGATTTTCAACAAATATCACGAAAGAATTTCACTTTCCGGTCAAATTGAAGTTGAAACCTAAAATAAAAGCATGCTAACAATCGCCAGCATGCCCTTATGAAACATTGTAAATTGTATTCTTTATTTAAGCACCACAGAGTTGTAACCACCTACAATAGATATGGCTGGGCCACTCCCTTTTTTAATCCCTTTGACAAAACCTTTGTTGTCGTCTTCGTCTACCTGATTTTGTCCGGAACTTTTAACAGAAGTGTATTTACCTTCTACTGAATATTGATATCCACCTGAAGATTGGATGTTGACATTGCCATAACTGCCTTCAATCTTGATGGAGGTGACTCCGGGTCTTATTTCTTTGATGCCGGTGCTGTGGTAAGATCCTGTAATGGTAGCATTGCCAGACAAGGTGCCTAATTCCAGCTCGCCATACTTGTTTTCATACGTGAGTTTACCGCAGGATTTGAGTATGACGTGGTCGTACCCTCCATTAAAGACCATGCCATTACAAGAACCTATGGTGAAGTTGGAGTATTTGGAATCAATGTTCATCTGGTGGGCACTTTCGATGATCATTTTGCCATACTTTATTTCAACCGTAGCATTTTCAAGGCTTGAAGCGGTAAGGTCTGAGTATTTCAGATCGATGGTGCCGCTTTTGATGCAACCAAACCGTCCATTGCCATAACGAATATTCACGCGATAAGGGGCGTTGATGTCAGAAGCCTCGATATTGCCATAGGCAGTCTCCAGGGTACAGGCACCATTGTACACCGGCATCAGGATGTTGCCATACTTTTGGTTGAGGTCCAGCTTTCTGCTGTCTGGTACATACATTGTGTAATTGATTTCAAGCTCGGCATTTCCCGACCAGGACCACGTAAACCAGGCGGTCTTGTCTTCGATTTCGGTAGTAGCAGATACCAGGCCAGGCGTATCTTCAAAAATTACACTTACCCTGTCCAATTCCTTTTGGGCTTTGGACTGAGAAGAAGCCTTGGCAATGATTTCGATGTCGTACTTGACCTGTGAACCGGAATAGGTAACCACGGTGATTTTACCATAACGATTGCTGGCTGCTATGGTTTTACCAGTAGGCGCATCAAATGTTTTGGTGATTTTTTTTCGAAGTTCAACCAATTCTTCGGGTGGTTGATTGGCCCACAGTGGCAGGCTAAGGGCAAGCAAACATATAATTCCCCAAGTTTTCATTTTACATCAATTGTATTTGAATTAATAGATCGTGTGCTTTTTTTCATCTTCAAATCGACGGTGTTTATCCAACAATGTTTCCAATAGTGACAATCTGATTCTGTAATTGTTGATCATTTCGCGCATGAGTTCTTCATTGTTGATGTCTTTTTTTCTGAGCATTTCTGATTTCAGTTCCATGTACACCTTATCAAGTTGTCCCAAATCTGCCTTTACATCTTTGTCCAACAAATTGTGGTGACGGGCTTCGTCCATTTTAAGGCCAACTTCTTTGGAGTAATGGTCTTCGACCATTCTCATTTCTGTGGCATACGCGGGATCCAGGCCTGTGGTAGTGTTGGAAAAATAGTATTTACCGAGCATGGCACCACCCATTAAAACTCCAAGAAAAACGGCAGCCATCTTCCATACAGTGAGGGTAATCAATTTGCCTTTTTTCTTACGTTTATCGAGTTTGTGTTCCAGACCATTCCAAATCCGTTCGGGAGCCTTGTGTTCGTCCCACTCGGCACGATGGTCTTCGACATAAACTTCCAGCCAATCTCTTTTTTTCATCTTATCTGGTTGTATGCTTAGTATATATTATATTCATATCTTAATTGTATAATGATTGCCGGTTGTTGTCCCGCAACAGGTATTCTTTGATCTTTCCTCTCGCCCGATGGTATTGCGACTTGGATGTTTGCTCGGAGATACGCAAAATCTGGGCAATTTCATCGTGATCATAACCCTCCAGGGCATAGAGGGTAAATACAATTCTATATCCCTCCGGCAGAGCAGCAATGGCTTGTTGAATCAGGGTCACATTGATCGAAACCGGTTCGTCATCTGGCTCAGCCATGTGGCTCAGGTTGTCGGTCATTTCCTGAAACACCATTTTTTTCAACCGCATGCAATCAATACATTTATGGATTACGATGCGTTTGATCCAGGCTCCCAGTGTGCTTTGTTGTGCGTAGCTTCCAATTTTGTCAAAAACCGTCATAAAAGCATCCTGCAGCACTTCACTGGCCACCTCCGGATCGTTGGTGATGCGACAGCAAATGCTGTACATGGCATCAGCATACTTCTGATACAAGCGGTATTGCGCATTCCTGCTGCCTGCAAGACAACCGGCTACCAGGTCAAGTTCACTCTGAAGGTCCAAAGAGCAAGGATGATTTGTGGTTAATGACGATATATTGTGTTAAGAGGTTGCATTTACCTCATATTTTTCTCAAAATAACTAACATTGGGCCGATAAACCATGATGTCTATCGAAATACCTATAAAAGCTTTGGTGGAATTGACATTTTCTGCTTAAGTTTGAAAAAAATAAACTTGCGATCATGAATTCTATCGTTGTAAAAAATGGATTATTGGCATCGGTTTCTGCCATCGTTTTGGGACTCATTGTTTACCTCATCAGCCCCAAAGGTTTTCTTACCTGGGGTAGTTGGTTGACCATGGTGCCATTGGTATATTTTATGGTACAAGCCGCCAAAGAGACCCGGGAGACTATCGGCGGTTTTGCCACCCTCAGGGAGGTATTCACACCTGCGTGGATCACTTATCTTTTTTATGCCATAGCATCTACATTGTTTACTTATGTAATGCTCAATTTTATCGACACTGGCTTGCTGGATCTGGCCCGCCAGGCATCCATTGAGGCCATCGAAAAATTGTCAGGCATGATGGGCGAAGAAGCAACCCAGGCAGCCATCGAAGAGCTGGAAAAATCAAACCCGTACAGCATTTCGAAACTGGCGATCGGAGTTCTGTTTTCTTTGGTATTTCCCGGCGCGCTTATAGCATTGATTATTGGACTGGTTCTTAAAAAACAAAGGCCTGAGGATTGGGCATAAAATAAAAGCGGGTGGAATCTTTTGGAGACCACCCGGCTTTGTAATTATCTTGTAAACAAAAGTTCCCGATACTTAGCCAACGTCCAAAGTTCGTCGTCAACCAGCAGCTCCAGCTTATCGCAATGGTATCTTATGTCGTCAAAGAAAGGTTTGACATGATTGCAATAAGCATCGGCCCTATCCGCAGCATGTTCGATGGTATTGGCTTTCTTTCGCTCTTCAGTCATCGCTTCTACCTTAGAATTGATACCGGCAATGTGCTCAGAGATTTCCCTGATCAGGGAAATTTGTTCTTTGCCTATGGTTTTGAAATCATCTTCAAATATGGTCTTTAATCCCTTTACATTTTCTATCAGCATGTTTTGATAACGGATGGCCGTTGGAATGACGTGGTTGCGTGCAATGTCTCCCAGCACCCTACCTTCGATCTGGATTTTTTTGACGTATTCTTCCACTTCAATTTCGTACCGTGCTTCCACTTCCACGTGGTTCATTACACCCATTTCAGCAAATAATTCCTGTGCCTTTTTGGAAACTTTGGCCTTCAAGGCAGCAGGGGTGGTTTTATTGTTGCTCAAGCCTCTCCTCTTGGCTTCTGCAGCCCATTCATCGCTGTAACCATCACCTTCAAACAAAATATCTCTGGTTTCTTTGATGTATTCGCGCAAAACATTGAAGATGGCATCGTCTTTTTTCATGCCTTGCTCTACCAAACGATCTACTTCAGCCTTAAAATCCTTCAGCTGCTTGGCCATGATGGTATTGAGTGTAATCATGGGGTTGGCACAATTGGCTGATGAACCCACCGCTCTGAATTCAAATTTGTTGCCGGTAAAAGCAAAGGGTGAGGTCCTGTTGCGGTCTGTATTGTCGAGCATGATTTCAGGAATCTTACCTACAACATTGAGTTTCAGTTCAGTTTTTTCTTCGGGCGACAATTTGCCATCGGATACCCCTTCGAGTTCTTTCAATACTTTGGTAAGCTGGTCACCAATAAAGATTGAGATGATGGCAGGTGGAGCTTCGTTGGCACCCAGACGGTGGTCGTTGCTGGCGCTGGCTATGCTGGCTCTGACCAATTCTTCGTGGTTGTGTACGGCCTTGATGGTATTAATGAAAAAGGTCAAAAACTGGAGGTTGCTCATTGGTGTTTTGCCCGGACTCAAAAGATTGACACCGGTGTCAGTGGCCATAGACCAGTTGTTGTGTTTTCCAGATCCGTTAACACCGGCAAAAGGCTTTTCGTGAAGCAATACCCTGAAGTTGTGCCTTTCGGCAACCTTTTGCATTACATCCATCAACAATGAGTTGTGGTCTACTGCCAGGTTGACCTCTTCAAATATCGGTGCCAGTTCAAACTGATTGGGTGCTACCTCATTGTGTCGGGTCTTTACTGGAATGCCCAGCAACATACATTCTACCTCGAGGTCTCTCATGTAAGAAAGGACCCTTGAAGGGATGGATCCAAAGTAATGATCTTCCAGCTGCTGACCCTTAGCAGAAGCGTGTCCCAATAGGGTGCGTCCGGTGAGGGTGATGTCTGGTCTGGCATCGGCAAGTGCCTTGTCTACCAGAAAATATTCCTGTTCCCAACCAAGTGTGGGTACAACTTTGCGTACATTTTTATCAAAGTATTTCGCTACTTCGGTTGCAGATTCGTCGAGTGCGTGCAGGGCTCTCAGCAAAGGAGTTTTATAATCAAGCGCTTCACCGGTATAAGATACAAAAACGGTGGGAATGCAAAGTGTAGTGCCGTAGATAAATGCAGGTGAGCTGGGATCCCAGGCAGTATAGCCCCTTGCTTCAAAGGTGTTTCTGATGCCACCGTTGGGGAATGAAGATGCATCGGGTTCCTGTTGAACGAGTTGAGAGCCTCCAAATTTTTCGATAACACTGCCGTCCATAGAGGTTTCAAAAAAGGCATCGTGTTTTTCTGCCGTGGTTCCTGTAAGTGGTTGAAACCAGTGAGTATAGTGTGTCACCCCTTTGGAGAGGGCCCATTCTTTCATGCCCATGGCAATATAGTCAGCCATCTTGCGCTCGATCTTGGTACCCTGGTCCATGGCAGCCTTTACTGCTTTGAATGCGTCTGGTGTGAGGTATTGGCGCATTGCCGCTTCATTGAAAACGTTTTGGCCAAAAAGGTGGGATCTTTTTTCAATTTCATGAATGGTTACGGGTTTGCGGTTGAGGGCCTCTTTGAGGGCTTGATATCTGATTATTGCCATTATTGGTTAGTTTTATGGGGTCAAAGGTAGTTTTTTTTCATATTTTATAATAATACCCCCTAATTTAACAGGGGGTATTAACAAAAATTAACTACTTTTTTGAAATCAACCCGGCCTGGATAGGGCTAAGTGCTCTTGAAGAGCCTCCTGCAGTGCCTGGATGATGAGGTGGTAAAAAGACAAAGGCTGCCCTTCAAGCTGCACTTTTTCCAGGGCGCGATAGTACCTCAGCCTTGCCTCAGGGTCACCTTTGAGGATGCATGTAGGGTAACCATTTGTGAGCAAAATGAGGTTCATGACCAGACGTGCTGTACGACCATTGCCGTCAATAAATGGGTGGATGCTTACCAGACGCTCGTGCATTTCTGCGGCAAGCAAGACTGGATGCAGGGTGCGATGGTGCTTTTGGTAAAACAGGAAATAATCCTCCATAAGTTTACCTAAGATGTAGGGCTGCGGAGGTACATGAGAAGAACCCGTAATGCGCACCTCCACCCCCCGGTAAACACCAGCATTGGACCTGTCAATGCCCCTGAGGATCAGGCCGTGAATCTGCAAAAGTACCCTTTCAGTAAATGCTGTTTTGCCTGCAACGAGATCCTCTAGCAGTGCAATGGCTTCAAGGTGATTGATGGCTTCAAGGTGTTCTGTTACTGATTTGCCGGCTATGGTAATGCCATCCATCACCACCGCCCGGGTTTCTCCTAGTGTGAGTGTATTGCCTTCTATGCGATTGCTCTCATAGGTATATTGCACTGCAAAGTACTCCTGCATTTTTTGTTTTTGGGTGGCATCTACGGGCTGGTGCAAAAGCAGCTCGGACCGCAGGTCATCCAATTTTGTAAGTGCAGCTCTGGTAGGTGGATCCAATTTCTGCAATTGAGTAGCCTGGGAAGAATTGAGGTAGTGCATACGCGGCTCTGCCACCATCCAGGCTTCATTGGCCAATTCTTCATCTTTTAATAAATGATAGAGTTTTTCTGCAAGCCAAAGTATGCGCAACTCACGTGAAGCCGCCTGGTAAACTGCCGACAACAGGCCGAGGTGGGTTTCAGGAGGCACCCTGCTGCCATTTTCATATTTGCTGAGCAAAGCCTGATCTATGCCTGTAGCCATGGCCAACTCGCGAAGCTTGAGCCCTGCCGACATACGAAGGCTGAGCAGTTTTTGGTTGAATGTGGTTTCCATTGATCAAAGATAAGTATAATTTGACATATTTTGTCATGTTTTTTTTAGTCAATATTTTTGTAAAAAATTAGGGTTGGTACAATATAAAAATTAAATATCTTTATCATTAGAAATCAGTTTTTTACGATAAATATCTCAATCTTAAGCCATGAAAACCTCTTTGGTACTTTCCCTGGTATTCTTATTCAGCATTACCGCAAGTTTGCTATCGGCTCAGCAAAAAACCACTTCCATTATCAGGGATGCAAGTGGCACTGTTAAGTATCTTTCTCAATACGAGGGTCAGACATATTTGCTTGAACTTCACGAAGACGATGATTTGAGTGTTTACCGATACAACCTGACCCAGGGTGCACAACACTGGTATTCCATCAACATTCCTGGACTTTGGAGTGCCTCTAACCTTGTAATATCAGACCGGAGTTTGCTCTTTAGCAAGAGTGATAAGTTGGTTTACTTTGATTTTGTTAATGGTGATTTTAAAATGAATGGTACCACGGCAACCGGCAATTTTAAAGCACCGGGCAAATTGGCCATTCCTGCCCAGTTGAGTTTTTTTGTTGGAGATGGTAAAAATACTTACCTGGTTGCACCTTCCTCCGCTACCCTCTACACTCTGCCTGATTCTATGTCCTATCATGCTGCCTTTGACAATTTTATTTTTGTTGGCAAAAACCTGGTAGGAGGTGGAAAATGGTATGGCTTGTACGATGTTTCAACTGATACCACCATTACATTGATACCAAAAGCCAATGACCAGCCAGGAGCTTGTTTTTACAATAACCGATTGTGGTACACAGATACTTTGGGTCAGGTATTGACCATAGGTCTGAAAGATAAATTGATTCGAAATACGGATATTCAATTTAAAACAAAGGATACCGCCAAATCCTTGTTCACAGATGGTCGAACGTTGGTGGTTGTCCAATCCAATGTTGAAAAAACGTTTTGGGAAGTTTTTGATGTGGCCTCTGCTGTGTTGATATGGGAAGATAAGTTTGAGATAACAGGTGGCATTAAAAAAGGAGAAGTGCGCTGGATAGAAGACCATTTGGTAATGCGTTCAACGCGCGACAAGGTATTGATCATCGAACGCAACAAAACCTTTTCTATGCTTGAGCTTACGATTGCTGAGAATTATCTGGATGCAACACTACCGACCATAGGTCATCATCTTATTGTGCCCGGCGACAACAATATATACATTTACAATGCCCTGCAAAAAAAATTAAATAATATCGGACTCAATTTTACCACAAAAGAAGTAAAACAGATTGTTGGACTCGCGGATGGGGATCAGGGTGTGTTTTCCGCAAGCTGGATCAACAAGTCTCTTCCCACCCTTTTTGCATTCGGAGATGAAGAATTGAATATCACTGAAATCATGACATTCAATCTGGGATGCAGGCCTTCTGCAAGATTGTTTGCTCTTGATCATCGCCTGGTTGTTTTGGATAACCGCCTTTTCGAAGCAACCATGGGCAACCTCGCAATTTCATCTGCTGACTTTTCAAAAACAACGGATAAGTTTATCAATTTTTCAGGTGGCAAAGCATACTATAGAAGCAGCCGGGACGGTCAAGATTTACTGTATTTACATGATGGCCAAACCGAACTTCCATTGAAAAATGCAAATCAATTTCCAGGTAGTTTGTTGTATGTGCTGGAAAGTCATGATTCTTACTGGCTTGCTTTTCCCCGGCAACTTATGTCTATAAGCAAAGCCACCCTTTCATGGAAAGATACTGTGCAGATCTCTGAATTTATCCAGGGCCAGGATTCAGTCATTTACTACCTGATTAACAATAAACTGTCAGCACTGAAAAATGACGGGTCCATGCTTAATTATCAGGCAGGTCGTGAGCCGTTTTGGATTTTATCGGGCCTTAAAAACCAGGATTTTTTTGTTTTTATTGATGATGAATGGAATTTAAAGTTTTGTTCCGCAGATACACTTGTTAAACTCTCTGAGGTTGTTTATCCCTGGGCTGTTTTTGGTGCTGCCGGAGATCGCATCTTTGTATCCTATTCAAAAGACTTTTCCAGCGAAACTGAATGGATTACGGTAGACACAAAAGGGGCTGTTAACAATCTACAAACCGGAGAGAGAAAGCCGATGGCGTTCGCATATCAGAACTGTCCTAATTTTGGACTTATATATTATGATAATGACAATAAGACTGCCATTCTTGATTACACACACAACAAGCTCATTCATCTTAGTCCAGATATGACGGCGTTGCGATGGATTTATATATACATTAGTGAAAATGACACACTGGCAATAATCAATAGAGAAGGTGCAATTGAAAGTTATAAGATCTCAATGTATTTCACAGAAATGCATGCTTTAAATTCAATAAAACTGCCATACCCTACAGACAATGCCACTATAACCCCAATTCAAAACAATGTGCTCTTCACTGGTCTAAACGATCTGCTTATTTTTGATGGAAAGGGCAAGGGCACACTTTGGCCTTTGAATACCAGTTTTCAGGCAGATCTAAAACCTGTTTTGTGGTCGGGATTCTATTATCTGCTTGCTGCCGATGAAACGAAAGAAAGACAGGTGTACAAATTAGACTTAGAAAAAATGACATATTTACCCTTTGAAAAAAATGAAAAAGAAAAAATTCTCGTCTATCCGAATCCGAGTCAGGAGTATGTAGAGTGGAAAGGAGAAAAAAAATTTACTTTGTCAGGGCTGATCGATATTGCCGGCAAAGAATGGAAAATAGCTTCTCATGACAATCGCCTAGACATAAGAATGCTGCCTGCCAATGTTTATGTGCTTTTACTTACAGATGAAAATGGGATGCATTGCCAGGTGTCTTTTGTGAAAATGTAAAAAATACTTTTGAAATTATAATTTAAACATTTGGCATAAATCCAAAATATTATACCAACAATCAACCGTATTTCGTATTTTTATCACTTGTATTTGATTTTTTCAAATTTTTATTATTTTTACGCATTCAATCTTACCCATTTTTTAATCAATGACCCATGAAAAATATTTCCATTCTAATTTTGGTGTTATGTAGCTTTTCTATTTCTCTGGCCCAGGAAAGAATTACCAGCATTGTTGCCTCTACGGATAAAAACCTGCGGTATGTAACAGAATACGGCGGTAAAAACTACCTCCTTGAAATTACCCCCGGTGACGATGTAAACGTTTATGAAATTATCGGTACGAAACAATTCAAACATTTGTGGACGCGCAATATGTTTTATGTCTACAAACAAACCAACCATTTTATAGCTGGCAACAGAATGGTTTTTAGTCCGGTATTTGGTTTGAGTTCTTATGACTTTGTCAACAATACGGCGCCATTGGAATATGGATATTCTGCCTTTTCTATTTTTGGTTCCTGGATCAACTACAGCAGTAATGGAGCTTTGTTTTATGACAACGCAGCCAAGCCATTTGTGTGCGATCCAAATACGCTCGACATTTCATCGTTGTCAAGTTACTACAAAGTACAAAATACAAGTTACCCCTATGTTTTTACAGCCGGAAGTGCGGGCAATGATTTGCAACATTATTATATGTACAATGGCAATACAGACAAAACCGAGTTGCTCATAGAAGGTGCTAAAAATGAGCATTTTGGCAATTTTGATGGTGACTACTTTTGGTTTCTGGATAAGGACAACGCCATTGTAAGGATGCAGTTGAGCACAGCAAACCGCAAAGAATTTGGTCTATATGCCGCACACCAGACACGCAAAAGAATGGTCATACCCCGTGGCGACCATGTGATGGCAATACAAGCCAATAAAGACAGTACTTACGTAGAAATTTTTGATACCCGCGAAAAAACCAAAATCAAAGAAATCAAAGTGGCCATTGATGGTGGGTTTGCCTACGACAGAGTCTCCTGGATAGGTGATCGTATATTCATGCGTACAGTGAAAAACAAGGTATATGTAGTTGATGTCAACCAACATGCAAGTACACAAGTCTATGATATCTATTCCAATTATGGAGGTAGAAACTGGCCGATCGTTGATGACCATTTGTTGTTGCCTCAAAAAAATGGTTTTAAGTGGATTGACCTGGGCGCTGGAAGTGCGGTTGACCTTTCTTTGCCATTTGCCATGACAGGCACCCGCGACGTTCAAGTTGTAAAAACAACGGATGGCTATCTGGCAAGCTGCACCTTTGCGGATTTAAAACTACCTACTCTTTTTGCTATAACAGGCGATAACTTACAGTCGATTAATATTGAAAGTGTGCTATCCGGTTGTGAGGCAGATGCCCGCATGTACGTAGTAGGTGATCAGCTATTGCTCAGAGATGAATACCTCTATCGCCTTGAAGACAGTGAACTAAAAATAGAACCTTACAAGATGATCAAATACACGCAGGATGTGATCAATGTAAGTGGAGATCAATTGTTTTTTAAACAAATCAATGAAAACAATACCTATATTCTATATACCAACGGCTTGGTTACGGACACGCTTTGCGAACTTCAGGGCAACAATCTTTATATTCAATATGTGCACCATGCCAATGGAAGATACCTGATATTTATGAACAACACCCTTACAGAATACCTTCCTGCGAGTAATTCGTTTAAAACTTTTTACAGTGGTGTTTCGGCAGTGAAATTGGTGGACAGCAGTTTGTTTTTTCTAGCCAATAAATTGTTGTTTGAAATTGACGATCAATTTAAGGTAATCCCCTATTTTCTGGAGATGGGTGATTCTTTCTTCTTTTTTGATGTATTTAACTTTAGAGGCAATGTATTAACCTTTTCATACGGAGAATTGGTTTCACTTAAAAATGGCAGTTATGAATACGTTAGTCCTTATGAACTGTCTACCCCTAGCTACAGCCGCATTGGTCGCTACCTCTTTTACAGTGGATTTTCATATATAGATTATCGTTATCATTTTTTCATAGTTGACGACCAACTGAATGTTGAAGAAGTATACTTTGAAGGACTCACCGGTGATGTTTTCAATGCAGCTTCCAACCAACAATTTGGTTTACTCAAAGTAAACAATTCCCACACCCGGATCTTTGATGTAGAAAGAAACAAAATAATTGAATTGCCCACCGATAAAACGGTAGCGCGCTGGAAATATCTCTTTGACGGGGGGACTGATACAATCGGACTGATCAGGGAAGGTAATCAGCTCACTACCTACCGTGTGAGTCAGCTTTACACCCGCTTTGAGGCATTGAGCAGTGTTCCCTTTACCGGAGCCGATGGAGGGTTAATTTTTTATCAATACGATGATTTTGTGTTAATCACCGGTAGTGGCACCATCAAAGTGATCAAAAACAATGGAGTCTTGCATGAGCTCGCCGTCACAGGCAATCAAATCACCTATTCAGAACCCGTTAATTTTAACGGCTATATTTATTTTATGGCCAATTCTCCCGACAAAGGCAGGCAGGTGTACCGATTTTCTCCCGCCAGTGTCACCCACACTTCAGACGAAGATCGAGATCCAATAACAGTAGAAATTTACCCCAACCCCTCAGCTGACTTTTTACAATTAAAGACAGATGGCAAGACCCAAATTTCAGGATGTCAAATTCATAACCTAAGCGGTCAGAGTTTCCCCTGTATTTCAAATCAAAATACCATCGACATCCAGGAGTTGGAAACAGGTTTGTATGTGTTGTCTCTGCAAAATGACCAACAAAAAGTATTGCCCATAAAATTTGTAAAACGTTGAACTCATGAAATACTATAAATTTAAACGAGCCACTGCTTTGGCTATGACAGGCTTCTCCTTACTTATTACTGTTTCGGTGTATGGCCAGATTAACTTTAATGATGATTTTGAAAGTTATGCTTCAGGTACCAATATTCAAACCATCGAAAATTGGAAGACTGCCGATCTTATGTATATTTCAGATGCCCGTGCAAGGAGTGGTAGTCAAAGTCTAAAAGTAGCCAACCCCAATTCGTCTTTGGCAGCCTTGCTGCGGTATGATGAATTTACCACAGGAAAGATAGAGTTTGAATTTTATTTATGGAAAGAGAAGAAAGCATCTATTACAATATCCCCCAATTATTCATTTCCCAATGTTAAATTTAAAATCACCAATATTGTATCATCTTATATCAATGAAGAATCGGGCTTTCTCACATTTGAGGCAGAAAAATGGCATAAGGTAAACATCATTTACGATGCTGATCTAAGATACTATGATTTTAAAGTTGACGATGTTGTAATCAATCGCGGCATCTATACTTCATTTTTCAGAAACGCTTTTGCCATAAATAATTACCCCGCTGGAGAAGTTTATGTCGATGATTTTAAGGTTAAACAGTTTGATCTACCAACACCAAAAAACAACTTGCTGATTACAGGTTATCGTCTTCATCAATTGAATTTGCAAAATACCACAGATTCGTTGTTTATTTCCGTTAGCCAGGCTGGCAGTCAGATGTTAGAAGGCCTGGAAGTGAAATGGTCTCAAAACGGAGTAGAACACACGCAGGAGTTTCCTGATTTTTCATTGAGTTCAGGAGGACAGGAAAACATTTTTTTGGGCACCGTTTCTCTGGTTGAGGGTATTAATCATTTCAGTTTCTATATTGAAAGCAAAAACAATGCGGAATCAGACTACACCGACAATCACCTTGAATTGGTTGCAGAAGGTAGACGCAAAGGAAATAAGCCTTTGCTCCTGGAATATACAACCTCTACTTCACACAGCTTTAGCCCTGCTGCCATTTACAGTGCTGAAAAAATTTTGAACCAATACCAAGATGATGTGACCATCATTAATATGCACGGCAATGACCCAATGTATGCGCCAGCATATTATTTTGCAGGACCCTTTGCCATTCCGCGCATGTACGCCAATCGAACAGATACCAATGTTTTGCCTGCGGTAGATGAGCTCATGCCACTATTTCAGTCAGATAGTCCCATTGATCTGGATTTTTCAATAGTATATGATGAAGCTAAACAACAATTAAAATGTCAGACCGATGTGACTTTCCTATCTGACTATGAAAACCCCTTGTACCATACTGTTGTTTTGGTTGAAGACAGTGTTACGGGTACTTCCAGTTATTACGATCAGGCCAATTTTTATTCAGGCGGAGGTTATGGAAATCTCGGAGGATTCGAAAACAAACCTCCCTACATTCCCGCCAGCGAAATGGTTTATCGTTTTGTAGGTCGAAAAGCTTTCAACGGAGTATATGGCTCCAAAGTTTATGTTGATATGCAAGCAGGTCAAAAAACCTCTTACCTTGCCACAGATGAAATGAGTATTGAATCCATCACCGACAGGCACTACCTCGTTTCAATTGTCATGGATCAAAACAGGAGGGTGATGAACCATAAAAAAGTAAAAATCAAAGATGTCATAAAAATAGTGACTGCAAGCAAAGATATAGCCGGGTCTGCCCTTGGCATTTATCCCAATCCGGCTTCCGGCAGCCTGTTTCTCAGTGGATGGCAGGAAGCTCAAAAGCTAGAAATTTACAACTGTCACGGTGTTTGTGTGCTCAACACCACAGCTTATGAACAAATCAATATTGAGCATTTACCCAACGAGCTTTATTACCTTAATGTAGTGAGGAAAGATGGCAACCATATTGTATTGCCCTTTATTAAAGCCAATTAATAGAAAATAAAAAGAGTCGGACTCTCTCGTGAGCCGACTCTTTTTTATTGAGATGGGTTGGTACCCTGTGATCAGAATTTTTCCTCCTTTTTGCCGAAGCTCCAGTTTTTTTCTTTGCTTCTTTTGGAAAGATCTTCGCCAAATTCATTTATTTTTCTGGAGATCACATCAATTTCTTCTTCTACTTTTCTGGCAATGTTGTCAATGTTTATTGGCTCTCCTTTCATGGCCAATTTATCGCTCGAAGATTTAGCTTTGGGCACTGCAATCAACAGGAAGAAATAAAGCATTACACCAAAACCACCGGCAACGGTAGCCAGACCAAAGGCGAGTCTGATCCAGATAGGATCTTCGATGCCGAGATAGGTCGCAATGCCGGAGCAAACACCACCCACCACCTTGTTGTCGGGGTCTCTGAATAGGCGTTTGCCGGTCTTGATGTATTTGTAATCCCCCGAATTTCTTCTTTCTCTAAAATCTGTGGTAGTATCCTCCAACGGCTCTCCCCCAAATTCTTCAGGTTTGCCCATGATACGAATGACAGCATCCAATTCAGTCATGGTAATGATTTGGCGCGACTTAAGTCTTTCCTGAAATAATTCCGCCATCCTCATTTCTATGTCGTACATGATTTCTTCTCTGCTCTCAGAAAAAGAGAAATGGTTGCGAATGGAGCCCAGGTATTGTGACATGTAGTCGTAGGCATCGTCGTCGATTACGAAGGGCATGCCACCCAGATTGATATTTATGATCTTGTTCATTGATTTACGATTTGTTTGGTTGATTGATTAACGGCTTCATTGAGTTCGGACCAGGTTTCTACCAGGCCATGTAAAAATTCAGAGCCCTGGTTGGTGATGCTGTAATACTTTCTGGGGGGACCTGAAGTTGATTCTCTCCAGTTGTAATCCAGCAAAGAGGCATCTTTCAACCTGTTGAGCAGTGGATAAAGTGTACCTTCCACTACGATGAGTTTGTGTTCCTTCAGCTTATCAATGATGTCTGAAGGATAGGCCTCTTCTTTTGATACGATGGCCAGCACACAGAGCTCCAGAATTCCTTTGCGCATCTGCGCTTTTGTGTTTTCCAGTTTCATGTTAAATGATTAATAATGCAAATTTATGTCAAAACACAGTACCATGCAATACAAAGTACCTGAACGATGCATAGTACTATACGAATCAATAAAATTTATCGATGAACGGCGATTTTAATGATCTGGTCCCAAATACCCCGGATATAGGCTTAATTGATCAAAAAGCCGCTGTAAAACCCTATTTTTGCAATCTATATGAAGTTACACTCCTCCCTCATGACGGCGGTTACTGAGACCGTTTACCAGATTTTTCACGATCGAAAAATGGCAGACAAGGCTATCCAGCAAGTGCTTAAGAGCAATAAAAAGTGGGGCAGCAGAGACCGTGCTTTCATAGCCGAAAACAGCTACGAATTGGTACGATGGTGGCGATTGCTCCATTACATCAATGAAACAAGGACAGACAATTTGCATCCCAACACCATCATGCGTTTGTTGGGCATTCTGCTTAGGATGAAAGGTATTGAACTGCCAGAATGGACTGAGTTCAAAGGATTGAGTCGCAGTCACATCAAATTCAGGTACGATGAAGCCCAGAAAATACGGAAGGTCAAGGAATCGATCCCGGACTGGCTCGATCAGTTAGGGGCCGAAGAATTGGGTGAAAGGTGGGATGCCACCCTCAAAGCACTCAACCAGACAGCACCCTTGACCATCAGGATCAACACGCTGAAAACCAATTACAACCAGCTGGCCAAAGATTTGCTGCCCAAAGGAGTTAGATTAATGCCCATAGCTGATTTGCCTGATGCAGCAAGGGTAGAAGAAAGAAGCAATCTTTTTGCGCTGCCCGAGTTCAAAGAAGGCATGTTTGAAGTCCAGGATGCAGGCAGTCAGCTCATACCTTTGATGACCGGTGCAAAACCCGGCTTGAGGGTCGTTGATGCCTGTGCCGGTGCTGGAGGTAAAAGCCTTCAGCTGGCCTGCATGATGGAAAACAAAGGCGCCATCATTGCCATGGATGTGGAAGAATGGAAGCTGGAAGAATTGAAAAAAAGGGCCCGTCGCAATGGCATTCACAACATAGAGACCCGACTTATTACCGGCAAAGTAATCAAGAGGCTAAGGGCATCGGCCGATGTGGTTTTGCTGGATGTGCCTTGTTCCGGACTGGGTGTATTGCGCAGGAATCCTGATGCCAAATGGAAGCTGCAGGCAGAAACCGTAGAGGAGCTGCAAAAAAAACAAGCAGAAATTCTGCAATCCTATGCTTCAATGGTAAAAGAAGGAGGTACTCTGGTTTATGCCACCTGTAGCATTCTACCCTCAGAAAATGAAAAACAGGTAGCTGGTTTTTTAGAAGCCAATCCGCAGTTTAAACTGGAAGAAGAAAAATGGTCGGATCTGACCAGCGGTATGATGGATGGCTTTTACATGGCCAGAATGGTCCGACAACCACAAATCCCATAGTATTTTCCTCCACTCTTGAAATACCACTACTTCCTTTCAATTTCAGAGCTTGGTATTAAATTGGCCATTTTTCACAACCGTTATGTAAATAGTCATCAATGGTATATCCATCGCTTTCCCATTTTATCTCAAAGAAGATAACCGGACCCTTACGATATATTTAACTTTTACTGGGGCAACGAATGATCATTTTTGTGGGTTTTATCAATTGGCATTAAGCTACAAACTAACCGAAATTAACATCGCTATGAACATCAACATCCTTAAGGAAAAAAACGAAATTTTATTGAATGAGGTCGCCCGCTGGATTCACCTGGCGGAAACCCAAAATTTTGAATGTAACGCACTGTGTGAACAATTTCTACAGGCATGCTGCGAAGTGCATGTATCCTACAAAATGGCCTGCAGGGCATCGAGCAGGGCAACGTTTATGGATGGCCTTCGTCAGGTGGTATCCGCAGCTATCAGATTACATTACTGGATTCATTGCATGGAGGCTTACAGACCAAACTCATCGGGTGAATTGTATTCCATTAAAAGGGAAGCCGATGAGATCCAGGCCTTGTGTATCGCTTCGATAAAGACCATGGAGAAAAAAGAAAAACCCCACTGAATCGTATTAACAACATCAGCAGGGTTTTCTGTTTACTGTAATAGGTGCTGCTTACAAAATAAGCATGGCATCACCGTAGCTGTAAAAGCGGTACTTTTCTTTGATGGCTTCTTCGTAGGCTTCCATTACCAGATCAAAGCCACCGAAAGCACACACCATGATGATCAAACTTGTTTTGGGCAGGTGAAAATTGGTCACCATGGCATTGGCAATGTTGAAATCATAAGGCGGATAAATAAATAAATTGGTCCATCCTTCTGATGGTTTTAGGATGCCGGAGGCAGAAACAGAAGATTCAATGGTTCTCATACTGGTGGTACCGATGGCACACACTTTTTTATCTGAACCTTTGGCAGCATTTACTACTTCGGCAGCTTTATCGCTGATGTTGTAGTATTCTGCATCCATCTTGTGTTTTGACAAATCTTCTACGTCGATAGCGCGGAAAGTGCCCAGACCAACGTGAAGAGTAAGCTCTGCAAAATTGACTCCTTTGATTTCCAGCCTTTTCAACAATTCACGGCTGAAGTGAAGGCCGGCAGTGGGTGCTGCTACGGCACCCAATTCTTTGGCATATACCGTTTGGTATCTTTCCTCATCAATGGGTTCCGGATTTCGGTTGATGTACTTGGGCAGTGGTGTGTTTCCCAGCAATTTTAGGGCATCTCTGAAAGCATCATCATCGCCATCAAAGAAAAAACGGATGGTTCTGCCACGTGACGTTGTATTGTCGACAACCTCTGCAACCAGGATGTCTCTTCCTTTTTCGTCTTCAAAGTACAATTTGTTGCCTACCCTGATCTTTCTGGCAGGATCTACAAGTACATCCCAAAGACGGGCAGAGTTGTTGAGTTCTCTTAAGAGAAATACCTCGATTTTGGCACCGGTTTTTTCTTTGTTACCATACAAACGAGCTGGAAATACTTTGGTATTGTTGAAGATCATGGCATCACCATCATCAAAATATTCCAGTATATCTTTGAAAAGCCTGTGCTCAATTTTTCCGGTTTTGCGATCCAGTACCATCAATCTGGACTGGTCTCTTTCTTTAGACGGGTATTGTGCAATGAGTTTTTCGGGAAGGTCAAAATTAAAATTCGAAAGTTTGGACTTCATGCCTTTTTTGAATTAGGGTGCAAAATTAACAAAATTTATACGCAAATGGTTGCCAACCTGATATTTATATACGCTGCGGCAAATTTTTATTCGTAAGTAAAAAAAATTAAATATTTAATACGGTGAATTAGGCAAATTTAGCCCTCTTACCAATCATTATTCTTCGATCAAACTCCAAAAGGTGACAAATGGTTCCGGCAAAACAAGCTTCTTTTATATTTTACGCACTTTGAGGTTTCTGAACCAAACCTTGTCGCCGTGATCCTGTAGGGCAAGGTGACCCGATTTGGCAATACCAAAGCCCGGCATTTCTTTAAACTTACTGGCCTTAATCATTTTTGTCCAGGCCGGGTCGTTGATATCGAAACTCACGGTTTTATAGCCATTGAGGTAAAATGCTACTTTGCCTCCCTTGCTCCGGATCATCACTTTGTTCCATTGCCCTGCTGGTTTGGCGCAAGGGAATGTCGATTCCATCATATCATAAAGATCACCCGCCCTGTGGGTTACAAAGCGGGTATCGGGATGGCAGGTGTTGTCAAGTATTTGCATTTCAGGGCCGGTTTGCCACACATAATCGTATTTGGCATCTTCCACTACATTAAACATGATGCCCGAATTCCCGCAATTGGCGATTTTCCACTCCATTTTGAATTCAAAATCCTGGTAAGTTTCCTTTGACACCAGATCGCCGCCATCTTTGGCCTGCCACTTTCCTTCTTCTTTTATGGCATTGAGGTGGATGGCCTGGTCCTGGATGATCCAGCCCTTGCCTATAGTCGATTTCTTGAAATTGTGCCACTGATCAATTTTTTTACCATCAAAGAGCAGTGCCCAACCCTGCTTTATTTCTGTGGAGGTAAGGGTATTGGGTGCAAAATTTTCACCGGACGGAACCACCACTCCTTTCTCAACCGGTAAAGCATTGAGGGTGTACCAAGCCTCTGTTGACCAAAGCGAATTGCCTTTGGCAGAAATCAGACCATCGGTTATGTTGATGTAAACTACATGCCCCTCAGTCAAGCCATCCACTTGCAGGAAAGCTCTTTTTCGGTCTTCGGATATTGAAACGGAATTGACCTTGAGCATTTTTTCACCCAGTTTAGGGCCTCCATAGTCTATGGTTGGTTTGTAATACCATTGACGCACCTCATACAAGCTGTTAATTCCTCCTTCCCCATCGGCAATGGGTTCGGTAAATTCGACCTCCAAGCCATTGGCTTTGGCTCGCACAGCCAACATTTCAAAAACGGAAGTTCCATTGTAAGCCAGTCTCTGCAAACCAAACCATTTTTTACCGGCTTGAGACCAATTGCCGGGATTGCCAATACCACCTACATAAAGAGCACCATCTGGCCCCCATTTGAGGCGATTGACACCTGCTTCCAGGCCCTGGATAAAACGAAAGACGCAGCCTTGCAATTGGCCTTTGACTTCTTCTACAAATACCCGCTTGACGCCGCCGTGGGTGACCTCTCCATGGATCATTTGTCCTTTGTAGGGCCCTACTTCAATATAAGATGGAGTGCTGGGTGAATTGCCAATTTCATCCTGTGGCAACCACACTACAGGCCATTTCTCCCTGAGCTTTGCAGTACCTTCAAAATCTACAGAACGTGAACCATACCATGCTCCCTGAATCACATGTACAATCTTGCTTGAGGGCAGCCAGTCGCCCTGGTTGTCGGCTACAAAGATCTCTCCTTTGAAACCTATGCCAATGCCATTGGGCGTGCGCAGTCCGTGGGCAAGGAATTCGATTTTACCCGTTTTCCTATCAACCCTGATTACCTTTCCGCGGTCTTTGATTTGTGGGTTGGTGCTTGCTCCTCCAGGCTGAATGGCAGTAGCCAGAGTAGCATAGAAATAGCCGTCTTTGTATTCCAGACCAAAACCAAATTCGTGAAAATTGGCAGAAACTCCCCAATCATCGCATAAGGTATGGTATTCGTCGATAAGGTCATCTCCATTGGTATCAACCAGCTTGGTCATCTCCTGCTTTTGCATGACAAAGATGGTGTCGTCTACAATTTTGAGGCCCAGCGGTTCGGCCAGACCGAAGGCAATTCTTTTTACTTTTATCTTAGACGGATCACCCGACTGAACATTTTCCAATATCCAAACACTGCCTGCAGCATCCCAGGTACTCACCACGAGGCGACCATCTTTTTTGAAGTCCATACCTCCTACCTTGGGTTCAAAACTATCTGGTCGTGCCTGCGATAATGTAAAGGCGGGGTGCACACCGGTTAATGCTGATTTGTTGCCTGGAATTTGACTTACATTGGCCATGGGCAGCGTAAGGCCGGTAAAATCCATTTTTGATTTGCTGTCGTGTAATATTGATTTTGCCGGAATGACTTCTGCTGCCTTGTCACCCGGCTTGATCCAGTTGAGGCTTAAATATTTGCCGCCACCTCCCTGGTAATATTCCATTCTGAAAGGATGGTAACCTTTGGTGAGTAAGGCTTTGCCAAATTTGCCTTCGGTTCCGTGAGGGCCATCGTTGGTGATGACCAGTTCATTGTGCAGGTATAGTTTGCTGCCATCGTCACTCCATATTTCAAAGGTATATTCGCCCTCTTTTTCTACCCTGAGGTAGCCTTCGGTATAAATGGCAAAATTGTCAGTAAGGTCGCCAAATTCAGCTCCATCTATGTTGTCAAAATTATTTTTAATCCCTGCCTGACGCGGCCTCTTGTTGGGCATGGCCGGCACCGCCTGGGTATTCGACGGCACATCATATACGCGGGTAATGGCTCCCGGCAAAAGGGCATTGGTATCCTGCACCACAGCTGCTTTGAAAGAATAAACTTTCTCTGGCTGTACCTTTTTTTGCTGGGCCGCATCATCTAACGAAAGGATGTATTCTACCATTTGCACAATGTCGTTTTCCAGCAGATCGGGGTGGGCGGTCATGGCCACATTGCCCCATACGCCACTGCCTCCATTTCTAATTTTTTGTACGAGCGATCGCACATTGGATGCATTGGTTTCATATTTGACAGCAATGTCGCGGTAAGAGGGTCCAACCGTTTTTACCTCTGCATTGTGGCAGGTCTTGCAATCGCTTTTGGCAATGAGTCTGGCTCCCAGTGGCAGGCCCTTATCTTCTTCGGCTTCACTATCATCACCGGCTTTGTTATCATTGATTATGGTTGGCTTGGAAAAATTGGCAGTCACCTTGTTTTTACCGTCATTAAACAACAAAGTGCCGTTGTAATCAACCACAGTACTTCCATCTGGCAGCGGGCGACTGGATTCTGATTTTTTTTCAAAGGTTGCAGTGGAAACAAGTTCTCTGATATTGGCAAGAGAAGAAACATTGTATCGAAGAGACAGCTTAGCTTTTCCTTTTACACGATGAACGTCAAAATCTCTTTCAAGGGCAATTTTCGAATTGGCAACAGGCATTGCTTCAACCTGTTCGTACACCATAACCTCATTGGTGGAGGTACTGTCTGAGATGCTGTACATCAATTGTACATGGTTGTTTACAAACCGGTGTCCTTTGTACTGGACAATAGCAGTTATGGAGTCACCCTTACCATCGGTCCAGAACCAGGGTTTGTTATAAGCATTTACCTGATAGGCGTCGCCAATAGAAATAGGTTGCGGTCCATGGGCATGGGTATAGACTGGACCATCAAAATAGACAGTGCCTTTCCACACTTTATAAAGAGCAGCATTTTCTGTACTATAGGCTACCCAAAGATCCTTGTGTAAAGCCATGGTAATGACCCGGGGTTTCCAGTCCAGCACAGATCTAAAGACCCATGGATCATGGGGTCTGGTGCCGGCAGCTTTGTCGGTTGAATCGCAATTGGAAAAAAGTAAAGTGAGTAAGAACAGGTATAAAAAAGAACGCATGGCTTTTTTTGCCAAAGATAAATATTTGTGCTACGAATGGGGATGGTACTTAAATTTAAAAAAAAATGAAGGTCATATTATGTGAGGTACTCATGCATCAGCTGGTAGCAACCAGCGAAAAACGCAAATAAATAAAGTTTATAATACATTATTTAATACATATATTGTTGTATATCATTTATATACAAATGATAATTATAATGTATTTGTTTAAAAAAAATATGATTTTCATGGTAGGGTATTGACTGGGGCATGCATTTATGAACAAGCAATGAGAACCAGGCTGGGATGAGAATACGATTGTCGAAAATATTTTTGTGCTTGTATGTTTTGTTAACATGCGGGGGGATGTTGGCTCAACAGGCCCCCTGCATTTTACAAATCGACAGTGTGCAATTTTTGTGTTTTGACCATGATACACCACTTGACAGCACCGATGATTACTTTGTGATTCACTTACAGGTAAATGGTGGCTCAGGAAACGATACGGACTCTTTTTCTTTGTCGTGGCCTGGTGAATACAATTATGGTCATTATGCTTACGGCAGCAAGGTTGACCTAAGCTTTGAAGCTAACGGCGCTCATTTCACCATCTTTGCCGCAGATGTCAATGATTTTGCATGTATGGATAGTATTGAGGTGCCTTCTCTCATACCCTGTTCTGCGCCCTGTCATTTTGATCTGGACACCCGTGTAGAAATACATTGCAACAATGCTACCACAGTACAAACTACGTCTGATGACTACTATTCCATTTCCTTTGAAATACCAAGCATCAGCACGAAGGCTGGATACCTGGTCTACCTTGATGGGGATTCCATTGGTCTCTTCCCCTACAACCACCTCAATTACTTCAATCATCCGGCAGATTCCATGCACCACACCATCATCTTTATGGACAGCAAGGACTCTTCCTGTTTTTTTCAAACCATCCTGGGCAGATTTATATCCTGCTCGCGTAACTGTTACATCACACAGGAGTATTTGTCGATACTTTGCAATAACCGCAATACCCCGTTTGACATAGCAGATGATAGTCTCGAAATAATCGCGATTATAAATGCCTATCATGACACCGATTCGTTTACGGTGTACTTAGGTAATTTTGCCCATACATCACATGCTTACGGAGATACTCTCAGGTGGAAAATGCCATACAGTGGTGATTCTCTTTTGGTAAAAATAGAGGACTTAACAAAGCCGGACTGCATCAGCGAATTTTACTGGCCATTGCCCCCTCCCTGCAGTGTGGATTGCAGCCAGTATCCATTCCCGGGTATACAGATAGATTCATTATTGACGCTTAATTGCCTGCAAAGATGCATCACACTGTCAGCACCCCCAATACCCGGCTGGCAGAGCCAATGGGTAAATGGTACAAATGGACATATAAGCGAATCAGATACCCTTCGGGTTTGCGAAACGGGGCAATTCTTTATTCAATATACGCATGTATCATCATCCTGTCCTGGCACCTTTGATACCATTATAGTAGAGGCAGATACAATGCTCGAAAAACCTGTCATTCATTGGCAGTTACAACATACTTCACCTTGTGATTCGGTTTTATACCTGCTTACAACCCCAAATCATGCCGGCCAACAATATCAATGGCTGGCGGAAGGATTGAGCTCAAATCAATTATCTATAAAGATAGCAGGACCTGCTACGGTAAGTCTTAAAACAGTTAACCCCTTAAACGGCTGTACCGACTCGGTATCACTTAACCTGGCAGGGCCCATAACTCTTGAAAAATGGCATATCCTGCCTTACGATAATCTGAATTGCACCAGAAGATCAATTGTGCTCAGCGTGGACACTGCAAAATACCATAGCCATGAAATATTCCAATGGAGAAAGAACAGCGATAGCAACAATTGGCAAGTTAATAACCAGCTGAAAGTAACGAAAGGCGGGTTATATGATTTACGACTTGGGGATGCGGATGGCAGGTGTTATAAGGACACAACCATTGAAGTGTTGGATCTGGCAGAAAGAATAGACATACAGTTGAGTCAACTTGGTGCAATAAACTGTAACACAGATAGTGCCACCATCCAAATATCAGTCAAAAATGAAAACGGTCACGCTGCCTATGGATTTCAAATACATACGATGGGTGCCAATTGGCAGACTACAGGGAGCAGTGATACCATGATTCGTGTAGCAGGCGGTGGAACTTATGGCGTAACCGCAACGAGGCTCACCGATGGTTGCACCGGGTCAGATAGTGTAGTGATCGAAACCAAGGTACAATTGGGAGTTAGCTGGTCATGTGTTCAGCCAAAATGTAATGATTCGCCTTTGGGAGAAATACAACTTACAACAGAAAAAACATCCATTTTAGAATGGTATGTCAATGACAAAATTCAAAACAACGGAATAGCTTCCGGGCTGGGTCCGGGACAATACGAGGTCATGGCCATTGATACGTTGGGTTGCCGGCACGATACCACAGTTGTCTTGCATCAAGTCAAAAATCTTACCATTCACGCTCCCTCGCTGATCGAGCTTGACTATGGAACGACTACCAAAGTAGCAGCTGAGATCAATAGGGCCGTAGATGAATTGGAGGCTTACAGCTGGTCTCCAAATGACCAGATATCGTGCAGCCAATGCATGGAAACGTGGGTTGAAGGTAAGGAAGACGAAACATTAACCTTTGCAGCGCGCGACACTGTCGGATGTGAGGCAGAAGTAAATGTAGAGATTAGGGTCAGAAGAGAAGTAATCATTACAGTGCCCAATATCATTTCAGATGAAAGTGCAGACAATGGTCGGTTTACCCTCTACGGCAATGAGCACGTAAATCGGGTAACCGAAATTACCATTTACGACCGGTGGGGAAACCGGGTATGGCACACCAACACAGATTGCCTTAACAATCCTGCTGCTGGTTGGGATGGACAAATTAATGGAAGGGCGGTGGTAAATGGTGTCTACACCTATACCGCGATGGTGGAAATCTACAATGGAGAAAAGCGTTTGGTAAGTGGGGATATTACCCGCTTCTTCAGGTAAATCCTTTAAGCAAAACTTTTAATCTTTTCTTCCAGCAGCTGATGGATGGATGCGTCGACCAATTGATGCCAATCATGTCTGCCTTCAAGAATTTGTTTTCTGAGCCTGGTGGCTAGAGTTAAAATGAATGGAATTGAAATCAAAAAGTAGATTAAATTCTTCAAGAACTTCGATCCTAAACATTAATGTACACAATTAAGTGAAACCGATTCAAGAAAAAAAATTCTTTATCTACCACATTTGAGTTTTTCCCATTATTTATAGCACTAAATAAAAAAGCCCTGATTCCACACCGGAAATCAGGGCTTTTTCATCAAATACTCGCTCGCAAACTCACAACAAGGTTTCTACCCGGAGCACATATGCCTGAACTATAGGGGCGATAACGCACATCGGTAATGTTTTCCAAACCTAGTAAGGCTACCAGGTTTTTGCTGATTTTGTACATACCTTTAACATTGTAAATGGTCCATGATGGTGAATAAGGTTTGCCATCGCCATCTTTGGCATAGAGGTAGTCTTTTGCCTGCTCTTCAGGAGGAAGTTGGTCAAAGGTCTTTTGTCCCATGAATTCCAAACCTGCCTGTAGTGTGAGTTTATTGGAACGCCAACTTAAATAAGCCTGTCCAAAAGAAGGTGCAGCATGGCGCGACGGGCTGGTGGTGCCATTGTCCAATTCTTCTTCGCCAATCTGATAATTGTATTTAGCAGAAGCAAAGAGTCGGGAAACAAGTTTGGCTTCAACCGATGCCTGGAAACCATATACAGTAGCTTTGGCTGCATTCTGGATGGCCTCAACCTTACTCAATTCACCTAAATAAATGATAGAATCCTGTCCGTTGAATGTAAATGGACGGCGAACCATGGCATTTTTCAGCAGTGTGTAATATCCTGCCAATTCTACTTTAGCTACTTCACCAAAGACCCTGCTAATGGCTATTTCTGCATTGTATGCATTTTCTGCTGCCAGTGCGGGATTGGGCACTGTTACACTACCCGGCGTAGAGTCAAAAACTTTACCCAGATCATCGACATTGGGTGATCTAAAGCCTGATGACAGATTGACCGAGATGTGAGTAGCCATATCTGGTTTATAGATGGCACCGAGGTTACCGGTAAGGGCTCCTTTATTGACTTTTGCTGTGGTATAAGGAAATGGGAAATAAGTAGTATCAAAATTGGCGTCAATGCCAAAGTGGTTGTATCGCACTCCTGCAAAAGTAGTGAAACGGTCGCTCCAATAATGTGTATTGGTTATGTAAGCAGCATAGGAAGACCAGTCTGCCTGGGGATACCTGGAAGAAGTAGGATTTACTACCCCAGTACTTACGTTTTCAATTTGGCCCAAAGAATTCACCTTATTGATAACCCATTCGAGTCCGTAGTTAAACACATTTTTTTCACCAACTTTTTTGCTAAAATCCAGATTGGCACTCCAGGCATCTACCTTCTCTGTTTGCACAAGTCTGTCTTTTTTATTCAGATCTCTACTCCGTCTGCTTTCTTCAAAATATTGATAGGCTACCCTTGCCACTGCTTCATCGTAAATACCGCCATCTGACTTAAGAGAGAAAGACAGGTTGTGCATGGTCCAAATTTGGGGGCCATAGTTCCATTCTCCCGATCTGGGCAAACCATTGCGGTATCTGATCAGCCTGTCATATCTGGAGTATTCAGAAGTAGCTGAGTGATGAAAAGCATATTGGATATCGAGTTTTTCTGAAGCAGCGTACCTGAATTTTTGCATCAGGTTGTACTGTGTATATCCACTGGGCACCTGCACTTTTGGATCGGCATTTGTAAAAACAGAATCTTTGCCATTGATGTATTCAGAGTAAACATTTCTCAGGTATTCATCAGGTCCTTTACTTCCCATTTTGAGATCACCGTAATCATTGGCGCTGATGCTGGTGACGAAGGCAAATTTTTTCCAACCCATGCCAAAATCGAGATGGCCGGTTTTTTCTGAGTTGGCAGAACTGTATCTTACGGCAGCATTTCCTTTAATTCTGGCTTTACCGCTATCTGAAAGCTCAGGAGTGAGGGTTGTAAATGACATGACTCCTCCAATGGCATCGCTGCCATAAATCACAGAGCCGGGGCCGAACAATACTTCGGTTCGTTCCATGGCAAAGGGATCGAGCGAGATGACATTTTGCAGGTTTCCGGCTCTGAAAATGGCTGTATTCATACGTACTCCATCAACGGAATAAAGCAAGCGGTTGGTAGAAAACCCACGAATCATAGGGCTTCCCCCACCCTGCTGACTTTTTTGGATATAAACTTCTCCAGAAGCTGCCAAAAGGTCGGCTGCTGTCTGTGGGTTGAGTAATGAGACCCTGTCTTTTGTCAAAGATGTAATTTTAAAAGGCGTTTGCCTGGTAGATTGATTCCACCTGGTAGCAGAGACCACCACATTGTCTATAGCAAAACCTTTGGCTTCCATGGTTAAAGTGGATTGTGTAAGGTCTGTTGGAGAAAGTGCCAACTCTTTATAGCCCAGACAAGTAAAAGTGATGGTGCCACATGCCGAAAGAGAAGACAAGTCTATCATTCCCTGCAGGTTGGCGGATACACCTCCTTCTTGTCCGGTGCAATGGGCAACCACAAAGGGGATAGGTTCACCAGAGCCGGCGTCTTTGATGGCAATTTTTTGTGCGTTCAAATTTGTAAAACTGTATAGCATTGTGGCTATCAGCAATAATGTGTATTTCATATTCCCGTTTATTCATAAATTGAAAAATAGTGGATGATCAGTTGAGTATCCACAAATCATTAAGTTGTGAAGAGCCAGACGTGTGAACCCTTCACCATAAAAATCAACAAAATAAAACAGGAATGCAGGGCGGATGGAAGGGCTTGCAAAAATAGTTGCCCGATAACATTAGATTCCCACAGGGATGGACCTGTAATTTGTCTATTTGGTTTACTGCAAAAGGTAAGTGTGGTTTGGGAGGAAGAAATAGTGATTTAAACCAGAGGCCGAGCAACTGGCCCTGTTCCTCTTTATTTTCACCATTGCCAAACATACTTTTGATGCCCTTTTTACAATAACGGATGATTTCGGTTTCGATTTGGTCTTCGTATGCAAGTACTTCGTATCCATTGGCTAACTTTTGGATTCGTACCACGTCGTACATAACGTTGTTCCACTTAAATTCTTTGTTGTGCTTCCATTCTAGTTTGTTGAAGGCAGCTGTAGTAAACCTGAGTGAAGTGAGATCAAGCGCCTCTCGCTGCAATTGATTGTGTATATGAGAGCGGTGGTTTTGAAGCGTAAATACAAAAAGAATGGCTACCCAAAACAGGGGCAGGCACAAAGCCCATAAAAAAGATTTTGCCAGGGTTGGTTTGCTCACTGCCAACAAAGGTATTAAAAAATCAAAAAGCAATCGAAGGCTGACTTACAAATTCGACAAAATAATATTTGGTAGTTATAAAGGAAAAATCGAAATAATAAATGGTAAATTAATTTTAAACTGTCTTATTCCAAATATAATTCTTCAATCAAGCGAGTAAGCCTCGAAGTTCTGGTAGCAAGTGTTTTGGCAGCTTCAATATCTTTGATCCATTTTTGTTGAAAGGATGCATTTTTTTGTTTGAATTTTTCCCAAAGTACTGCATCATCCTGCAGGCATTCTCTGATATCAGCGGGAATGATCAATGGAGAATCGTCAAAGTACAAAACGATGGTTACGGTATCTCCCGCTTCTTTTCTGATCTTTTTTCTGATTTCTTTTTTGACCGGTAAAAAAAGCCTGCCATCACCCATGGGCATGAGATTGTATTGACTGAAAGCAAAATCATCAATGATACCTCTTACCCTGATCATACCAAAATTTCTGCTGCTTTTGGGCAGATCAGCTGGAAGGGCTGCATAAGTCCACCCTCCTTTTCCTGGAATTTTTTCCAATCTTATTACTCCTTCAAACAGCTTTTTCATGACACAAAATAAATATTTGTACATCATGCGTAAAGAGAAAAGTTATTTTTGTCTGCAAAAAATATGGCTCCATTTGAACTAAAGGAAGCAACGACAAATGACATCGCTCTTATTTCCAGATTGGGCCATGACATTTGGCGCGAAGTATATCCACCCATCATTGGATCGGCACAGGTAGAATACATGTTGGAAAAGATGTACAATTATGCTGCCCTGGAAGAACAAATGAAAGATCTGGGTCATAAGTTTTTCATTGCCATGTATTCCGGTCAGGACGTAGGCTTTGTTTCTTTTTCTTTTCACCATGGTGAATTAGCCAACAGGACAAGAATCCACAAACTTTACCTATTGCCTTCAATGCAGGGAAAGGGCTTAGGTGCCCAAATGGTAAAATATGTCGAAGCTCTATCAAAAGAAAATAATGACGTAAAGCTAGAATTGAATGTCAATAAAAACAACCCAGCCCTACACTTTTATAACCGTTTGGGATTTGCCATCGAAAAGGATGTGGTAATCGATATAGGCAATGGTTACGTAATGGATGACTATGTCATGTTTAGACTTCACCAATAAAAAAAAATCGGGCAGTCTGCTGACCGCCCGAAGGAAAAAGTGAGTCAAAGTAATTTACCTGATAATGTAAAGGGGTTTGGAAGAAGTAGATCCATCGGTATGGACAGCTCTAAGCAAGTAAATTCCATTATTGACATCGCGTACATCGAGGTTGGATTTGTGATCGTTCCAGGTCTTTATTTTTTGGCCCGATAATGATATCAAATCCAGTCTCATGATTTGGTCGGCATTGATCAGGTCGATATAAGAAGAAGTTGGATTGGGCGCTACTTTCCAATCCTTTTCGGCTTGTTGTTGGTCAACACCTGTGGTAATTTTTTCATCTATATCCAAAGAAAGCAAATATGTGGGCCTGTTGTTGGCAGAACGTAGTTTGTTGTGTTGCTCAACACCCAAATGAATGAGGTCACTGATGATGGTATTTTTTGTAGGTTTGAACTTGATATAAAGTACCGGGCTGCCTTTCGATATGGTATAACCTCCTCCTGCACTCAATTGATCATTTGCCAGCCATGAGTAAAGATAACTATTACCCAAATCTTTAACCGACTCAGTACCAGAAAGACCCAGCTCTGAAGAAATGTTCAATATTTCCATTCCATTGGATTTATTGATTTCAACCTGAAGTCCTGAAATCGCATGATCTCGATCTGCTGAAACTGGAATTGTCAATACTTCTCCTGCATTTACAGCATCGTCTTTGACGAGCAACTTGGCAGCGGAATATGAAGTACCGGCAATGCTGTCACTATCTCCATTGAGATCACCCATTTTGATGGCTTTGAAAAAATAACTCTTCAATGGTGAGCTGATATCAGCTTGTTCATTGAGTGGAAGTGAATAAATGGTCTCACCCAAAGGGAGGTAAAAAAATCGCCAGACTTTGTCAAGTGTTGTTTGGTCCCCTGAAATTATTTTCATAATGGTCAACAGATCAAAAGAAGTAACATGTCCGTCCAGATTGACATCAGCTGCCAATTTTTGAAATTCATCTAAGGGCGCTATGCCTAGAAGGTGATCAAGCAGGATGGAAGCATCTTCAATATCAATTCCTGCGGCAACATCATCAATTTTCACTGGAGTTACAACAGATTGCAGTGAGTCGTAGGTAAAACTTGTACACACTTCTCCTGTTGTAAATACACTCTCCTGTAATTGAACATTATCAACCGGATGCCCATTCAAATTTCGGATACAAACCGTTCGATTTGTGGTGTTGAATTCGGCTATAATGGTAATCTTTTGTAAATATGAATAGGACTCAGTAGTGGCAAAATCAAATGCCTGCCAGGTTCTTTCCACCAGGATAATGGAGTCATTTACTGTTATAAATAAATCGCTGTAAGAAAGCGTATAATTGTTGCAATTAGGCGCAATTTCAGGCTTAACATTTTTGGGATGTACTTCCGGGTTGTTTTCAAGATCGATGGGGGCAATGAGGGGTGAGTGAACAATAATATGTGCAGGCCATTCTACTGCATCTTCAAGGGTATGACCCCTTTCACAATCTGAAATGGGTGCATTCCACGGCAACGAATCGCAGATGAAACATTGATCATTGTTTACTTTGTTTAGGGTAATGTTTTGTATGTAATTGACTACCTTGCCGGATAGCCAGTTGAGTGCGGTCCAGGTTCTTTTTATTACAAACTTGTTTTGAAGATCAAAAACCTGATCTGTATAGGTGGTTTGCATTCTTGAGCATTCATTGATGGTCAGGATGGGTTCAACATTGGATAAGGCCAGGCCCAAAACCGTTTTAAGAACATCGGGGCTTGGCTTTTCTGCTAATACAGGTAGGTAATCCGCCTCTATATCACATGGCCACTCGATGTTGTCATCTGCTGAATGTCCACCCGTGCAGTCTGTAACAGGTTCACAGTTGGCTTTGGTATCACATAAATCGGGTCCTTCGCACGTAGATAGTGAAACAGTCAAGGTTCCCCAACAAGAATTGCCGGTGGCTGGGTCTTTTACAATAGCAAAGAATACTTTTCCTGCGTCGGAAGCAAACAATTCTGGTTTTGGTTTTGGTACGTTGTTTATGGTAAGCACGAGTTGGTAATAAGATGGACATTTGTAAGTACCTCCTTCCAGAATGTCACCTGCATCCAACAATACACTGCCAGTGGGACCTACATTTACGGTGATGCCATCATTACATGCCAATGCTGAAGTAGCGTTGTTCTTGTTTTCTGTGTACACCATAACCTTGCCCGTATTGTAATTGCCCGATTCATCATAAACAACAACCGTCACAGTAGTAGGGTTGGGAGAATCACAATCCAAAGCGGATGGAGACAACACCATGGACACATTGCCGCAGTTATCGGAAGTTCCGTCATCCAGCATTGAAGGAGTAAGTTGTACGTAACCATTGGCGCCCAGGTCAACCACTACACTTTGTTTGAGGATAACGACCGGGCTTACTTTGTCAATGACCGTCACGCGGGTATAACAAGTATCTGCTAGCCCACCTTTGGCAGCTACCAGACCCACCTGGTGTGTACCCTCACCTGCTGACGGAATGAGTACATATAACTGATCATAATTGGTAGATCCAAAATTGATCATTTCTGGGGTAATAGAAACTGAACAAGCTTGGAGCGGTGTCTCCACCTCCAGCTTTGCCCTGCAAGATGCTTGTTGGGCCATCATTTGTGAAAACTGTACTGCAAAGAGCAGTAACACAGGGGGTAGTAATTTTTTCATTTTAGAAATTTTGATGTTAAATAAATGCGTTAATGCAATTACTATACTCACTTACTTTTAATTTAAAATTTGTTTTGCACACCCAGGACAATATTCCATAAATAACCTTTTCTGTCCAGTAATTTATCATTCAGAAAAAACCGGTCTTTTACCATAGACGCTTGTCCTCCCAATAATACCGACCAATGCTTGCCTACGGGTTTTACTGCAGATAATCCCAGCGAAACCGTTGGGCTTACTTGTTTATATTCCCACTGGCCGTTTAACGAGCCCGGACCGTCAAGTGCTCCAATGGGTGCTCTTCCTTGTGATTGATATGACAACATCCACGAAGCCGATGTATAAATAGATAAATGGGATCCTTTTTCTGTGTAAAATGTATATCCGAGAGATGGACCAATAGACCATTGATGTTGCTGGTTAAATAACTTTGCATTGATTTGGTGGTAGGTGGTGGCCCCTGTTGTGCCAGTTATTGATGTGGTATTGCCATTGCTATCGATGTAAATTTTGGTAGTACCATTTACCTCAGTTCTGTCGGAACTGATTGAGGAAATGTTAGACCGATGATTCAAAACCATATACTGCAAGTTAGCCGAAATATACCAGTGGGGTGTAAGAAATTTAGCCATAGATAATTGTAATCCCCATTGATAATCAACCTGGTTGTTCCATTGAATACCTTCGGTTGTATAACTTCCCTTTAAAGAAGATCCTCCAAAAAATGAAGATGCATTCAGAAAAAAATCAGTTGGATTACTTATACTTTTTTTATTTGAGCTGAAAGGATGAACCACCACATTCTTTTTTTGGATGTCAAGCTCTGAGGTTAGACGCTGCAGTTGATCCAATGGTTCAGAATTCATCTTATTTATCAAATTAACGTGGGATATTTCTGGCATTTTAAGTTCTTGTGGCTCCTGAAAATTTTCAGGATTTTCAGCTTTGCTTTGAGTGGTACCTTTTGTTATAGGCTGTTTGATTTTGGGTGTTAATGCTAGGTTGCTTGCCAAAGGTGTAAAGTCGTTCTTAATAGTAGCTGTCATGTTATTGTCAATTCCGCTTCGCTGCTGTTTTTGACAAGAAAATAAATTGGCTTTCACCAACACAAGCTGGGCATGCAAAGCTTCATTTTGATTCCTTAAGCTGCCGTTTTTAATCCCAAGCCAAGCTGCAGTCGCCAAAGAACAAAAGCACAGAAAAAGCAAAACCGGCATCCAGCCTCTCTTTTTTTGCATAGTGGGTATGTGCGGTTTTACATTTGTCCAAACCTTTTCAGCATCTATTTTGGCATTACCATTTGCAGCTTCATTTTTAAAGGACTTTTCCCAATCATGATATTCCTGAAACATATCCTGTGTTGTTACATTTTAATAAATAATTTTTCAAAATTGCCCTTGCCCGTGTGAGGTAAACCCTGCTCGAAGATTCTGTGATGCCCAACATTTCGGCAATTTCTGCATGGGCATAACCTTCTGCAACACTGAGGTTGAAAACCAGTCTGTAAGCTTCAGGCAATTGCAACAAAGCCATGGTCATATTGTCTTCAAGGTGATGGAATTCTCCCATTTCAATAGAAGCAGCGGTTTCCACTATGTCGTCATTGTGCAACCATATCACTTTGTTTCTTAAAACTTTGAGGCATTGGTTGACTGTAATTTTTCTAAGCCAGGGTAAGAGCTGATCCTTGTGATCGTATTTGTGGATTGATTGAAAAACGCGAATCAAGCTTTCCTGAACTGCATCTTCTGCGCTTGCATAATCAGGCAGGTATCGCAAGGCGGTGGCCATGAGTCGCGGAGCGTATTGATCCACCAACGCCTTGTAGGCCTTTTCTTTGCCTTCTTTGCAGCCCAGGATTATTTCGCGATCAGCCAGCATGCATCCAGTTTAAAAATTGCGCTTGAATTGAAAACTTCCCTGCACATCCACATAGCCAGCTTGCAGGGTTTCGGAAATTTTAGCCCACAGTTTTGCTTTAAATTGGCCTCTGACCCAGGCTCCGTTTTGGGTTGGTAAATGTGTTATATCAAAGCTTTCAAAGCCGCAGCTGTTGGATATTGCACAATTGACTGCAATGCCTTTATCGGCAAAATTAACATCTTTCCAAACCAGGTTAATGCGATCAACAGGCTGTATGCCCTTTTGCTGAATGGGAAATGTAATGGTAAATACATTATCACCATTTATATCACTGCCCGCCTTCAGTTCAAGTCTGTTACCTATGGTGGTTTGGATCAACTGAGTATAAATGGCCCTGCCGTTGCTGCTGTGCACTTCCAGGAAATTGTCTGTCAGTTCAGAGCAAGCAAGTACATTGTACAGCTGATTTTGTACTCCGGCTGGCCATTCGATCCAGGGTCCTTTTTCTCCGGTTTCAGCATCAAAAGCCCTCAAGCTGAGTTCAGTAAGCTCACAATGGGGCAGCTGAAAATCAAATTCGGCTTTTTCTATAAAAACTATCTTTTCATAATTCTGTCCTTTCACCTGAATAAAGGCGTTGGATAGGGTTTGTCCCCGGCAATCGAGCAAGTTGCCAATGAAATGGGTTGCCGATACGACAGAATTCGGGGAATCTACAGGTAGCTCTATATTTTCATTCGATGGAGCGACTGAAGTTTGCTGATTTAGGCATGCGAGGTCGTAGTTGTACTTTACTTCTTTACCCGCAGCAACCAGCCCTTCCCACCTTCCGTCATTGGAAGTATAGAGGGTTTGGGCAGTGCTTCCAAAATGCAGGTACAAAGGTTCATTGGGCAGAGGAACGCCATTGGCCATCAGTCTGCCTTTAATCTGAATATAGGGAACCGCCTTTGCAATGCAGTAATGTCCGGATTGTAATAGTTGCCTTTCGTTTTCCGCGGGTGACTTTGTCAATACTTCTTCCCAATGGTGGGATGCATCGTTGTAATGAAAGAGCAGAAAGTCTGCAGTAAGTAAAGAAGAAGTAAGGGTGGCCGAAGTAAATTCCATATTTTCACCATTGGGAGTGCTAACCATAAAATCAAAAGCCGCCTGCATTTCCAGCAACATTCTGGTGCCATTTTTTATAAAGCCTGTGATGCCTCCCGGCAATGCGGCCCTGTGGTTCTCTTTGTCGAGATCATAAACGTAATGTATGACCTTGACTTCACCGGAATAAGACTGCAGTGATTTTCTGTATTGATTGGCTTCGATGTTGATGGCAAGCTGGCTGTTGAGTTTCAATTGCAGCGGCTGATGGCTTTGGTATTGCAACGTGGGCTTATCCCTGATGACCACGTGATGAAAGTAAGATACATCATTGGCCAAAGGTATTTGGGTAAATTGGTATTGGTTGCCCAGTTGATCTGTTACAAACAATATTTCGCCCCGCTTATTGAGACTGCTGCCTTTGAACTGGAAGATATCTCCCTTGTTGACCAAACGGATGGTATCGTTGAAAGCCGCTGTGAGCCCGTCTACCGGATTGCCATCTTCGTCTGTAATTGCGGTTACCATTCTGGCTGATTCAACCACCACGTTGGGTTCGTCGACAACGGTCCAGCTCTCATTGCTGATCTCATCTTTTCCACACGAAAACATTGTTATCATGAGGGCCAGGTAAACTCCTTTTAAGTACAGTTTTTGCATTTCCATTTGAATTACTTATTGATAATCCAAAATAACATGAAAACGCTACAAGCAAAACAAAATAAAATGCAAATAGATCCATAACCACCCTTTTGGGGTAGGCATGGATTTTGGATAAAAAAAAAGGCCGGATTTCTCCAGCCTTTGTATCACAACTTAAAGCGATTATTTGCTCAGTTTTTCTCTGATTTCATTGAGGGCGCTTCCTGCTTTGACCCAGCCAATTTGTGCCTCATTGTATGTATGGTTGACAGTGATGTTATCAGTACTGCCATCAGCATGTTTGAGACTGATCTGAAGCGGCAGTCCCGGAGCCATGGTTTCAAAACCGATGATAGAAACCACATCATCCTGACGAACCAGATCGTAGTCAGCAGGATTGGCAAAAGTGAGCGCCAACATGCCCTGCTTTTTGAGGTTGGTTTCGTGAATCCTTGCAAAAGATTTAACAACCACTGCTTTTACACCCAGGAAGCGGGGCTCCATAGCGGCGTGTTCTCTCGAAGAGCCTTCACCGTAGTTTTCCTCGCCAAAGACGATGGTGCCAATGCCATTTTTCTGATAGGTTCTGGCAGAATCCGGTACGGCATGATATTCATTGGTAACGGCATTCCAAACCTTGTTGGCTTCTTCGTTGTATGCGTTGATGGCACCGATCAATAAGTTGTTACTAATATTTTCAAGATGACCTCTGTAAGTAAGCCAGGGGCCTGCCATTGAAATATGATCTGTGGTGCATTTGCCTTTGGCTTTGATCAACAATCGCATGTTTTGTACTTCTGCATTGGAGATAGGCACGAAGGGTTGAAGTAGTTGCAATCGATCTGAATTGGGATCCACCTTTACAACCACAGATTCACCATCTTCAATAGGTGCCTGATAGCCGGCATCTTCAACTGCAAAGCCTCTTGCTGGTAGTTCTTCTCCTGATGGTGGATCAAGTTTGACGGCCACACCATCTTCATTGATCAACGTGTCAGTCATTGGGTTGAAATCCAGTCTGCCGGCAAGTGCAATAGCGGTAACTGTTTCAGGGGAAGCTACGAAAGCGTGGGTATTGGGGTTGCCATCCGCCCGCTTTGAAAAGTTACGATTGAAAGAATGTATGATGGTGTTTTTTTCCTTCTTGTCTGCTCCCAGTCGGTCCCATTGTCCAATACAAGGACCGCAGGCATTGGCAAAAACTTTAGCTCCAATTTTATCAAAGATGTCAATGAAGCCATCTCTTTCGATGGTAAATCTAACCAATTCTGAACCCGGGGTAATGGTAAACTCCGATCTCGTTTTCAGGTTTTTTGAAACCGCCTGTGCTGCCAATGAAGCCGCCCTGGAAATATCTTCATATGATGAGTTGGTGCAAGAGCCAATCAAGCCTACCTGCACTTCTACGGGCCAATCTTTTCCTTTATCGGCAAGTACTTCCTTCATTTTTGAAATGGGAGTGGCGAGGTCTGGTGTGAAAGGACCATTGATGTGTGGTTCCAGTTCGGAAAGGTTGATTTCAATGACCTGATCAAAGTATTTTTCTGGATGAGCATAACAGGCTTCGTCTCCAGTGAGGTGTTCCCTGACTTCATCTGCCAAAGCTGCAATGTCTGCCCTACCTGTTGCCTCCAGGTATCTGGCCATACTTTCATCATAGCCAAAGGTTGAGGTGGTAGCGCCAATTTCTGCACCCATGTTGCATATGGTTCCTTTGCCGGTGCACGACATGGACACGGCACCTTCACCAAAGTATTCTACGATACAGCCGGTTCCTCCTTTTACTGTAAGTATGCCAGCCACTTTGAGGATTACGTCTTTGGGAGAGGTCCATCCAGAAAGTTTACCGGTAAGTTTAACACCAATTAGTTTAGGCATCTTGAGTTCCCAGGGCATGCCTGCCATTACATCAACTGCATCGGCACCGCCAACTCCAATGGCCACCATGCCAAGACCCCCGGCATTTACGGTATGTGAGTCGGTACCTATCATCATACCACCGGGGAAGGCATAATTTTCCAGAACTACCTGGTGGATGATGCCGGCACCCGGCTTCCAGAATCCAATGCCGTATTTGTTGGAAATAGATTCTAGAAAATCATAGACCTCAGAGTTGATATCCATGGCCCCTTTCAGATCTACTTCTGCAGATATTTTAGCCTGGATGAGGTGATCGCAGTGCACGGTTGATGGCACCGCAACTTTTTTACGACCACAAGTCATAAATTGAAGCAAGGCCATTTGTGCTGTGGCATCCTGCATGGCTACCCTGTCTGGAGCAAAAAAGACATAGTCTTTACCTCTCTTAAAATCTGCCAAGGGAGAGTCACTGTGCAGGTGGCTGTACAGAATTTTTTCAGATAAAGTAAGTGGTCTGTCCAAAGTTTTGCGTGCCGCCTCCACTTTGGCAGGGATTGATCGGTAAAAATCCCGGATCATATCTATGTCAAAAGCCATAACAGAATTTTATTTGGTTTTTAATAATGTGCAAATATAATAAAAAATAAAATGTCGATTTGTTCAAAAAATGAATGGAAAAAAGATCAATATTCTGTTGGTTTACAAACGATTAACCATAAAATTGTGAAACAAATCACGAGCTGGTCCCGGCATTGCTTTTTCATTAAGCCGAAGGTAAGCAGGTACACTTTGGCTAATTGTGAAAAAAAGTTGTTTTTAAAATCAAAGCGCTTTACTTGCAATTAAGAATATTATTTCGCCCCACCTTTCATTCTCAGTATAATAAGTTGATTTTTTCACAAAAATAATTGTAACATTGAGCCTTTAAAAAGCCAATGTGAGAAAAGAAAAAAAATTCATTTTATCCATAGATCAGGGCACTACCAGTTGCAGGACACTGCTGGTAGATAAAAGTGGAAAGGTGGTAGCCGTTGCACAGGAGGAATTTGCACAATATTTTCCACAACCTGGGTGGGTGGAACACAATGCCGATGAAATATGGCAACGTCAATATAATACCCTACTCAGGGTCTTGGACCAGGCGGGGGTTTCCCTGGAAGAAATAGCGGCCATTGGCATCACCAATCAACGGGAAACAACGGTGGTGTGGGACAAAAAAACTGGTCAGCCCGTGGGCAATGCTATCGTGTGGCAAGATAGACGTACTTCTCCTATGTGCCAGGAATGGATAGAAAAAGGATGGGCAGAAAAGTTAAAATCAAAAACGGGTTTGGTAGTTGATGCCTATTTTTCAGCGTCCAAATTGAGATGGATGTTGGATCATGTGCAGGGGCTACGAGAAAAAGCGAAAGAAGGATTGCTTGCATTTGGCACCATCGACAGCTGGCTGGTCTGGAAATTGTCGCAAGGAGCTGCCCATATTACTGATGTGAGCAATGCCTCCCGCACCCTCCTGTACAATATTCACACCCTGAGCTGGGACTCTGAAATCCTGGAAATGCTTGACATACCCAAAGAAATTTTGCCAGAGGTTAAAGATTCCAGCGGCCTGCTGGCAGAGGCAGTCATTGGTGGCATGGCTATACCTATTTGTGGCATTGCCGGTGACCAGCAGGCAGCTCTTTTCGGACAGCAGTGTACGCGCGCCGGCATGGTGAAAAACACTTACGGCACCGGATGTTTTATGTTGATGAACACGGGTGAATCACCCATTGAAAGTAAGAATCAATTGTTGACCACGATTGCATGGCGAATGCGCGGCAAAACCACCTATGCACTTGAGGGGTCTGTTTTTATTGGAGGAGCTGTGGTACAATGGTTGCGTGATGGTTTACAAATCATTGACAATGCTTCGAAAGTAGAAAATCTGGCATTGATGGCACCTGAAAATGAGGGCGTTTATTTTGTACCTGCATTTACCGGATTGGGGGCTCCCTGGTGGAATCAGGAAGCAAGAGGTAGCCTATTTGGCATTACCCGCGGCACCACACAGGCACACATTGCAAGAGCTGCGCTGGAAGCCATAGCCTACCAAAGTTGTGATGTATTAAAAGCCATGGAGAAAGATGCAAATATGAATATAGTTGAATTGAGGGTAGACGGCGGTGCCACGGCAAACCATTTGTTGATGCAGTTTCAATGTGATATACTCAATTGCAGGCTTGTGGTTCCGTTAAATACAGAATCTACAGCCATGGGGGCAGCCTTTTTAGCCGGCATAGGTTGTGGTTTTTGGGAAAGTGAAACTGAAGTTGCCCAACTTGTAAAAGCCGCCAAACAATACGAAGTTGCAATTGATGAAAATCGTAGATTACAACTCATTGCAGGTTGGAACAAAGCTGTACGCGCAGCCATTGCATGGACCAATGAAACATATAATAAATGAACATATTAATAGGAGAAACCTTGGGAAGTGCGCTGCTTATTGTTTTTGGCAATGGAGTGGTGGCCAATGTGGTATTGGATAAATCCAAAGGCCATCAGGGAGGGTGGATGGTTATCACCATGGGTTGGGCCATGGCCGTCTTCATTGCGGTGTACTGTGCGGCAGGATTCAGTGGGGCCCACCTCAATCCGGCAGTCAGCCTGGCACTAGCCATCATCGGAAAACTGAGTTGGAATTTGCTGCCGTTGTACATAGGTGCACAGCTTTTGGGCTGTTTGTTGGGAGGCATTTTGGTATGGGCGATTTACAGAGATCACTTTAGTGCAACAAAAGATTCAGCAAGTATCCAGGCGTGTTTTTGCACAAAGCCAGCCATTCATAATTATAGACAAAATTTTATAACAGAAGCTTTGGCGACCCTGATTTTTATTTTGGGTGTGCTGTTGCTCACAAAGTCGGATCAGGGTCTGGGTTCTCTCGATGCCTTACCAGTGGCCTTGCTGGTACTAGGTATAGGATTGTCGCTCGGTGGTCCAACCGGATATGCCATCAACCCCGCAAGAGATCTAGGCCCCAGGATAGCCCATGCCATCCTACCCATAACAAATAAAGGAAGTAATGATTGGCCGTATGCCTGGGTGCCCGTAGCCGGGCCATTGGCAGGTGCTATTGGGGGTAGTTTGTTATACCAACTTATCATTTAAAAGTAACATGAAAACAACCACCCTTGCAGCAGGCATTATGGCGGCAAGTTTGCTGCTGGCTTCCTGGCTTTTTGCCAATAAAAAAATTTCTACCCGCAAAGTTGAAGGCAAAAAAAATGCATTCGAGACATATTGGTATGACGGCAAAGCTGAAGTATGCAGCTATGACCTTGAACAAAATCGATATGGAGAAATCAGGAAGGGAGATGCCATCTTGATATTTGTAACTGAAGATTTTTCAAAGACAAAACAAGTTAAGCTGGATCGCCCGGAAATGGCTACAAAAGATGCTGTTAAAATATTAAAACTCAACATGAGCAGAGAGTTCAGGACGGGTATCTATCCTTATCACCTGATGAGTTCAGTATTTACGACTGTAGAAAAACCAAAAACGATAAAAGCGTCATATTCGGTACAGGAATGGTGTGGCCACACTTTTTTGCAATTCAGCCGAAGAGATGATGCTTACAAGGTTAACGGGAATTCGTATTTTGAGAAAGAAGTAGATACAGATACACTTTTGAGATCAGTGCTGCTTGAAGATGAAATATGGACACTGTTGAGAATAGATGCAAACCTCATTAAGAAGGGTGTTCAGGATATAATACCATCCGGCATTACCAGCCGCCTCATTCATGAAGCTCCACAACTAAAAAAGGGTGAAATCATCATGAGTAGTGCAATAAATGAAAACGAAGGCACTTCTTTTCTGGAAATGGTTATTGGCACACGTCATTTAAAAATAGAATACGAAAAAACATTTCCCCACAGTATTCTTGGATGGCAAGAGTACTCCGAAGATGGAGGTAAGCACACACTGGTTTCGAGAGCAAAACTTAAGAAAAAAGTAAGGATACCTTATTGGCAATTAAATCACGAAGCAGATAATGGTTGGCGGGATTCATTGCTTTTGCGCATCAAATAGGACTTTGACAGTTGATAATTTTTTGTAATTTGTGGGCTTATTTAAAAATATAGTCTTACAAAACTCAAAAATTATTTTGGCAAATCTACTATTAGAAAGAAGTCAGGGCAATTGTGAGCTCTGCAATGAAAAAAAGGCAACCCTGGAGCTGAGGGTAGGACCATCACTTGTTGAAGAAAGTTACAATCAAATCCATTGCTGTGAGACATGCGTTCAAAAAATAAATGAGCCTTTGGCAGATCCACCGTATTGGAGATGCCTTTCGAATACCATCTGGAGTGAACACTCGCCAGTAAAAGTAATGGCCTGGAGAATCTTACTCCAACTATCATCAGAAGATTGGGCAAATGACATGCTGATGTCAATGTATTTGGATGATGAAGAGTTGGCTTGGGCAGAATCAGGAATAGCCGATGCTGCTGAAGTTCATAAAGATGCATTTGGCCAGGTTTTGATTGCAGGAGATGCCGTGACCCTAACCAAAGACCTTGATGTTAAAGGTGCCAACTTCACGGCCAAAAGGGGTACAACAGTAAAAAATATCAGACTGGTGGAAGGCAATACCGGACAAATAGAAGGGAAGGTAAATGACCAACAGATTGTAATCCTTACCCAGTTTGTTAAAAAACTAAGCTGAGTCATAAAATGAGGTAGGGACTTGGGGAATAAAATTGTCTTTATTTAGCGCTTACACATAGAAATTATACGTATTTTAATTATAATACATATTTAAGCTACTCATTATAAAATATTTATATTTTTTTTATAAAAGTAGGGGAAAAAGTATTAAACTCGTTTCATATATATCACTGCATAAATTGTTTTTATGAGGCATACCATTTCATTCATTGTCATTTTCATGCTGGGCATTTGTGGTATTACAGAGCTGGGTGCCCAGGCCTATCCAGACCGTCATTCCAACGTATCAGATGATGCCTGGTTGTCGGGCACAGCCACTCAGAGTCCCAACGCCATCAGAGGGGTTGTACATTGGATCCGATATGATCTGGGGGAGACCTATTCTTTGCATCAATCCAAATTTTGGAACATCAATACGCCGGGCCTGACCAATGCAGGAGCCAATTTTATGGTCATTGACTATTCCATTGATGGCATTACCTGGTTTGAATGGGGCAGGTATACCCTACCACAGTCAGCGGGCAGTACTTTTTATGAGGGAGTAGCTGGTCCGGATTTCAGCGGGCTTGTGGCCAGATATGTTTTGATAAATGTGATTAGCAATCATGGCAATAGCTCCCTAACCGGTATTGCAGAGGTCAAAATTGACGTAACGCCTGCTACGGTGGCGGTAAAAGATAACCTTTTGAAAGATATTAAAATGGTGGCTTTACCCAATCCATTTTCAAGCCAGACAATCATCAGTATTCAAGGAGCAGAACATTTGTCGGGTTTAAGTTACCGCTGTACAGATGCCAGTGGCCGATTGGTAGCAAATGGCAAGATTCATGGAAAAGAGATAGAATTTATTGGCACAGGTCTGTCATCAGGCATTTATTATTTTTCGGTAATACATGCGGGAGGAATTAAAACCATAACCCTAGACTATAATCCATAAAACAATGAAAATGATGAAAAGCACACTAAATAAATTGTTCAGCATTTTGTTGGGACTTATATTTTGGACCCAGCTTGTTGGGCAGCCTTACACAGATTATATAGGAGCAGGGCACAGCCAGGGATTGACAGCAACAGCAAGCAGTACTTACGGAGCATCGTCACCGCTGAAGTCAATCAATGGATCAGGAATGGATTCAAAATTTTTTGAAGCATCGCGTTTCATGGCACAATCTACTCTTGGAGGCGACTCATCCGTTATAAACTTCATATTAGCCAAAGGGTACGATCTTTGGATCACAGAACAATTCAATAAAACGCCCACTTATATTCTTCCTGTAATGAATAACATTTGGGAAGAATCAAAAGCAGTTAGAATTGCAGCCGGACAAGCAGAGGAGGATATTTTTGGACCCTATGCCTTGCATTTTAATTATGCGTGGTGGCAGACCAATGTGACGAATCATTTTCCTGGCAAAAATGAAGATTTGTTGCGTCAGCGGGTAGCCATGGCCTTGAGTGAAATATTTGTTGTATCTGCCAACTCAGATCTGGGGGGCTGGGGTGAAGCCATGTCATCCTATTACGATATATTGATCCAACATTCCTTTGGCAATTACAGAGATTTACTGAAAGCAGTTTCCGTGTCATTTCCCATGGGATATTATTTGAGTCACTTAAACAATCCAAAAACCAACTTGGTAGAAAATATCAGGCCGGATGAAAACTATGCGAGAGAAATCATGCAGTTGTTTTCTATTGGATTGTTTATGCTTAATCCAGATGGAAGCCAACAATTGGATGGCAATGGCTTTCCTATACCCACTTATGATAACAATGACATCAAAGAAATGGCCAAAATCTTTACAGGGCTTCATGGTGGCGCTGTTATGCCATGTCCGCCTGATTGTCCGCCCTGGTGGCCGATGCAACCGCAATTTGGCCTTGATCCCTATTTTTTGATAAAAACAGTGCCTATGTTGATGGACAACAACCAGCACGAGCCTGGGCCAAAGACCATGCCGGATGGTGTGACCGTTATCAACATACCCAACAATGGAATGGCTGAAATTGATGCTGCCATTGACTACTTGTTTAATCATCAAAATACTGCGCCTTTTATTTCTTATCGGCTGATACAACGTCTGGTAAAGTCAAATCCATCGCCGGCATATGTACAGCGGGTGGCAGCCAAATTTATCAACAATGGAAGCGGTGTGCGCGGAGATCTAAAAGCAGTGATCAAAGCCATTTTATTAGATGTTGAGGCCAGAGAAGGTAACTACATGACGGATGCCAGTAATGGTATGTTGTTGGCTCCAACTTTGCGTTATACACAATTTTGCAAAGGCAATACCCTTGACAGTGATTTAGGCAGATTTTGGAACAACGGTTACAATTTCAGAGATGATACGGGGCACCACCCTTTGACCTCCACAACCGTGTTCAATTTTTATACCCCCGATTATGCTCCCATAGGGCCCGTTACAGATGCCGGGTTGAGGGCACCTGAGTTTAAAATTCACAATTCCAATACTTCGATTAATTACATCAATTCCATCCATTCATGGGTATCACCCTGGACCAATGGAGAAGGAGAAAGCGGCTATGTGATGTGGAGTTGGGAATGGTACAATATGGATTTGGATTCTACCATTCACTTGACCACTACCAAGTATGAAGCCCTGGCGCAAAACAAAGAAAAGTTGATTCACGAATTGGACAAATTGTTTACCCACGGACAAATGGGAGACAATACCAAAAATATTTTAAGAAACGTTTCTGATACACTTGATTATTATTATGGCTTGCCACTTAGCGCAGAAGAGCGAAGACATAAGGTGAGGTTTATGATGTATTTCCTTTTTATTTCACCCGATTTCAACATTTTAAAATAGCATTCAGATGGACAGTTACAGAATTAGCAGAAGAAAGTTTATCGGTCAGGCAAGTTGTTTGGCTGTAGGAGGTACTACCTTTTTGTCGTCTGTTCTCAACTTAAAGGCGATGAATGCAATGGCCATCAACAATTCATCGGTTGTGAATTGTAATGACTACAAAGCGCTTGTATGTTTGTTTAATTCAGGAGGGCTGGATGCTTTTAATATGTTGTTGCCGCGAACAACCTCTGAATATAATATTTATGCGGCAACCAGAAGCAATTTGGCATTGCCTTACAATGATATCAGGCCCATCAACAGTTTGAATACACCTGGAAGGCAATTTGGTTTGCACCCTTCTATGGTAAACATACAAAATCTGTTTAATTCAGGAGATGTGGCCTTTATATCCAACATAGGAGCTTTGGTTGCACCTATGACAAAGCAGGAATACTATGATGAAAGTGTAACCGCACCGTTGGGGCTTTACTCACATTCAGATCAGCAAATGCATTGGCAGACAGGATTTGCACATGCCAGATCTGCTACCGGCTGGGGGGGGAGGATTGCGGATTTATTGACCTCCTGCAATACCAATACCAACATTTCAATGGCCATGTCGCTGTCTGGGACCAATTTGTTTGAAACGGGAAACAATTCCGTAGAATTTACATTGAGTCCGTATGGACCGGTGGGTATAAGCGATGATAATGATGGTTGGTGGTACAATACCCTCAGGAAGACCAACATTACCAACATGTTGGATGCCACTTATAAAAATGTCTTTGAACAGACCTATAAAAATATTACCAAAAGTGCCAGGACCGGAAACCAGCAGATTGAAGCGGCTTTGGTGAATGCACCTCAATTTACTGGTGTATTTTCACAAACATACTTATCAGACGCCTTTAAAATGGTTGCCAAAATCATTGCCTCACAGAGCAATTTGGGCATGAACCGGCAGATATTTTTCATTGACTACGGAGGCTGGGACCACCATGATGAATTGCTGCAAAATCAAATGGATATGTTGACAGAGGTAGATGATGCCATTGGGGAATTTCATACAGCGTTGAGCAGCATCAATAAACTCGATAGTGTAACCACATTTACAGTTTCTGAATTTTGCAGAACATTGACTTCCAATGGTAATGGTACGGATCATGCCTGGGGTTCCAATGTATTTGTAATGGGAGGAGCTGTCAACGGCCAGCGTATCTATGGAGAGTATCCAAGCTTACAATTGAATGGACCCATTGAAGTAGGTGGGGGGGTGTTGATTCCATCCACTGCCGCCGAAGAATATTTTGCTGAACTTGCTATGTGGTTTGGGGTTGCCAACAGCGACCTATTGGATCTGTATCCCAATCTAGGCAACTTCTATAGTGTTGGTAACGGCAACCCACTTGGCTTTTTGAATATTTAAAATATCCAGATATTTTTTACTAAGCCTGTTCGGCAATTCGCCGGGCAGGTTTACTTTTTTTGGATAAACCACATACCATCCCTTATAGGTAGGATGCATGCAACAACGCGCTCATCAGCTGCAATTGTATCATTGAGTTCTCTAAAAAACTGGGTCGTCTTATCATTTACTTTAGCATCCATTACTTTGCCTTTCCATAAAACATTGTCAATTAAAATGAGCGATCCAGATAAAACGCGGGGCAAAATAGTTTGGTAATACTCAAGATTTTTTGCTTTGTCAGCATCAATGAAAACCAGGTCAAAATAAGTTGAATCCAGGATTTCATCCAACAAATCAATTGCGTCCCCTACCCTTAAGTTAATTTTATAAGATTGTGAGGATTTATTAAAATTTGCCTGCGCTTTAGCTGCCATCTCTACATCTTTTTCAATGGTAACAAGTCTGCCATCTTCAGGCAATGCTTCGGCCATCGCCATAGCAGAAAAACCGGTGAAAGTACCTATTTCCAAAACATTTTTTGCCGATTTAAGATGAACCAACATCTTCAGAAACAGTCCCTGGTGCAAGCCACTGACCATATGGGGTTGCAACTCATTTAAATAGGTTTGCCTTTCAATGTATTTCAGCTGTGTTGATACAGCCGATAAATGTTGATCGAGGTAAGCCTGTAATTCATTTGATACAATCATGGATGATTTTTCAGTTTATGTAAAGGATATATAAATACCAAAGCAACGATTAATGCAGCAGCAATGTAAAACTGTGTTGTAAAAAATCGATATTCTTTAAAAATGAATACTGCCAGCAAAATGCCATATAAAGGTTCAAGTCCTATGATGAGGTTGGTTTCAAAGACAGATATCTTTTTCATGGCCACAACTGTCAATTTGAATGCCACATTGGTACAAAGCCAGGCAAGGATGATCAAATACATCCAATCACTTGAATGTGATGGCAAAAGTTCATTGATTTTTCCCCCTTGGTACATGCCCAGCATGGTGATCAAGCTGATGATCAAAACACCGATAAACTCATAAAACATTAGGGTATTGTTATCGGTAGTTTTTATCATTTTTTTATTCATCACAGAAAAAAAAGCAGCAAAAAAAGCAGCCAATATGCCCATGATAAAACCCATCATATTGAAGCCGATGATGCCCCCAATCAGAAAATAAATCAAAGGAACCATAAACAATGAAAAAATGAGGTCTGCTCTTTCAAACGTTTTACGTTCGACCAGGGGTTCGATCAAAGAGGTAAACATGGGGGTAAGTGCCATACAAATCAGGGCAACAGATACATGCGCCATTTTTACAGCTGCATAAAAACAAAACCAGTGAATGCCAATCAAAAAGCCAATAGTTAAAAATACATATTTATCTCTCTTTGAAAGCGATGCAAAACGTTGACCAGAGCCCAATTGCAATATCAAAATCAGAACCAAGGCGAGAACCATTCTCCAGAAAACCAAAGTAATGGCATTGACACTAATCAATTTTCCCAAAATGGCTGTAAAGCCAAATAAAACCACAGCCAAGTGAAGCATCAATCTATGTTGAACCAAGTCTGAGTTTCTTTCTATCATGCAACGATTACAGCCACGGCCACAAAATAAATAAAAAACACAGATATAAATAAAAAAGCGGCCCCACATTGTAGTGCGAGGCCGCTCATTGTGTTTAAAAGTTGAAGACTTTTAAATACAACTCTATTGCAATTATTCGATGATGATCAATTTCTGAGTAAATGTTTTGTTTCCAACTGATATGTTGACCATGTAAACTCCAGAAGGAATATTGGTCACATCAAATTTAAACATTTCAGTATTTTGATTCAACAGGGTATTTACGATGGTTGTTACCAGCTTACCTGTATTATCCATCAAATATCCTTTTATCTGATCACCTGCTTTACCATCAATCTTAATGTTCACCAATTCATTAGCAGGATTTGGATACATATCCACATTTCTGACAATTTGTTGATCCAGTTTAATGGTAATGATATCTGACAATGTAGAAGTTCCGTCAAAGTCTACTTGTCGCAACTGATAATAGTAAGTAAACTCACCATCAATCAATTGGTTGTCGATCAAATTATAGTATGAATTCACATGTGAATTACCTGCTGCCTTAACCTTTCCAATGGCTTCAAAGCTGTGTCCATCAACGGACCTCATTACTTCGAAGTGATCGTTATTGATTTCAGATGCTGTTATCCAGTACAGTTCATTGGTATGGTTCTTACCGTTGTGCTTACCTGTAAATTCAATCAATTCTACCGGCAATACGGTGCCTGCTTTGATACCTGCATCAAGATCTCTGATGTGCTCTCCTGGAAGAAGCAACAATGGAAGCGTGGTACCGTTGATGAAATCAACCACATCACTGTCTGTCATATCATCGGTGCCCGCATTAGGTGTTACAAAGATGTATCCCTGCGGCAAAGCTACTTTGATGTAATAGTTGGCAGAAGGTAACTTGTCAAACAAATACCATCCAGGGTTTCCATTGTCTGGATTGTTGGTAGTCAACATCTGACGGAACACAGTATTATCAGCGGCATTGTAGAGCGTTACCAATACTCCATTGATACCTGTATCCAAAGAATCCTGAACGGAATTGTTCATCACACCGGTTTCAACATTCATGTAGTCAATCCAAACATAATCGCCTAAGCTGGCCTCTCTGTAGATACCGACATCCACTGTTACATTTCTTTGGGAAGCACCCAAGGTATATGTTGGTGTTGTATTCAATCCATTGGTTCCATCCACATCACTATCCTTGGCATCATCACCACCTTTGTTTGGTGCTGTCTTCAAGTACCCTGCAGGCAGGTCAAACTTCACAAAGTAGCTACCCGGAGCAAGGTTATCAAACAAGTAATATCCTTGTTTAGCAGGTTGGTTAGGATTGCTCATGGTCCTCATGGTGTCTACCATGGTTCCATCAATGCCATACAAATAAACCTTAACATTGTTGACGCCACTTTCTGTAGGATCCTGAACACCATTGGCATTGCTATCATCCCAAACATAATCACCGATGGCACTTACCCTAAAGAAGCCAAAGTCTACAGTAAGGTTGGTATTAATATCGTTATCACCGTCATTGGCAGGCTCCTGATCCGAAATCAAGGTTACTGCTTTGGTAATCACACCTACGGAAAGTCCTGGGTCAAAGCCGTTGTCATCGTCATTGACATCATTATCGGGATCCACCATCACACCATTGCCTGTGCTGGTTGTATATCCAAACAATGCTCCTCCGTTGTTGAAGTTTGAAGGAAGGATCTGGATCACATAATGTCCCGGAGCCAAACCTGTAAACAGATATTTACCATTGGCACCTGTAACATCCCTCATACCTGTATCGGTATCCGGTTGACCGTCGTTGTCAAGGTCTTTCCACAATGCCATCTGAACTCCTGCGAAAGGCAATTCACCATTGTCAATGATACCGTTGTTGTTGAAGTCTTCCCAAACCTGGTCTCCTACACACAGTGGTTTGTAGATACCGGCATCAATTCTCAGGTCGTTTTCACCACCCAATAGGATAATAGTATGAGACAAGCCTGTGAATGGGCTGGCATCACTGTCATTGTTTACGTCATTGGCATCAGTTGCAAAACCAGTCACGTTTTCAGTAGTGAACTTGTAAGTATTGGCAGGATTAAATTCTACCAGATACTTACCAGGGACCAGGTTGCTGAACAAATAGTATCCATCACCACTGCTATTGGCAGCTGTAGTGGTTGTTTTGATAGCAGCACCATCCGGAACATTGTCCATGTTGTCGTCTTTGTACAGATTAACTGCTACTCCATTTACTCCATGTTCACCTGCATCCTGTAATCCGTTGCCGTTGGCGTCAAACCAAACCCTATCTCCAATGCTACCCAGATTGTACATACCTGCATCGTAGGTCAGGTTTACTTCACCTGAAGTCAATACTTCAGCAACAGTGGTACCTGTAGTTGTATTTGCATCGCTGTCATTCAGATCAGTGCTACCAGGTGCATCCTGGATGGTAAATGTATAACCAGGAAGGGTCGCAAAAGTAACTGTGTATGTACCAGGAGCGAGGTTGTCGAACAAATAGTAACCATCTATATCAGTTGTTTCTGAAGCTGTAACTGCATTTCCGGCACCTGTGGTACCATTGAGGGTAACAAGTACACCTTCAATACCAAATTCATTGTTCTCCTGAATACCATTTACATTGAAGTCTTCCCATACGTAATCTCCAAGGCTTGCATACTTGAAGTAACCCGCGTCTATTGTGTAATCCGATTCACCTGGTGACAGATCGATAACATGGCTCTTACCAGTTACAGGATCTGCGTCACTGTCGACGTTGTCACTACCCTTGTCCTTAGCAGTAGTTGTATAGCCGACTGGTTGCGAAAATTTCACAATATACTGGCCTGGCAACAAATTGGTAAAGTGGTAAATTCCATCTGCATCAGTTGTTATGGTTGCCACGGCATTACCATTGGCATCATTAACTGCATTACCTGCAACATCGGTCAACATCACGGTTACTCCAGGAATGCCTGGTTCTCCAGAATCCTGAATACCGTTGCCGTTGAGATCGTGCCATACATAGTCTCCAATTGCTGCTGGAATGTCGCCACATGCATCATCTGTAATATCAGGTACATTGTCACCTGTCCAATCAATTTCTGCTTTGTTGTACAAGCCATAAAGTGGAGTGCATCCCGGACCATCTCCCACCACTGAACATGGAGTATAATGGTTGTCGCCGGATGATGATGGTGACAAGTCGAGTTTCACATTTAATGTTACCACATAAGTATGGGTAGCACCTGCATTGATGGTTACATGGTTGGCCAATGTAGTGAAACCAATCGTATTCATTGCTCCGCTGGCCTGACCTGAATAAGTACCACTGTTGATGATAACATCGTCGTCGAACTGAGGTGTGTCCTTCAAAGTGTAAACACCTTGAGTGCCACCCAGATTTTTCACGATTATGGTATAGGATACATTATATGTACCGTTGGCTGCCGGGGTCACTGATCCCAGATTCTTAACCATGGTAATATAAGGAAGATCACCACATGCATCATCTGCAATGTCAAATGTACCATCAGCATTGACGTCTAATTGTGCTAAGTTGTAAAGTCCTTGTTCTGGTTGACTGCCAGGACCGTTTCCTGCAACCGCACATGCTGTATAAATATTATCTCCTCCATCGGTTGAACCTGCAGCAAGATCTATGCTTACTGTAAAGCTCACCTGATAAGTGTGTGAAGTACCACCTGTAATGCTAACCCCTGTTGCAAGGGTTGTGCTGCCTGTGATATTCATATTACCACTTGCCTGGCCACTGTAATTTCCACTAATGATGGTGATGTCATCATCAAAGAGTGGTGTATCTTTCAGTGTATAGGTACTAACCGCACCTCCTGCATTGGTAACTACAATTGAATAGGTAACGGTATAAGTGCCATTGGCATTCATGGTTACAGTACCCAGGTTCTTGACCATGTTTACGTAAGGCAGGTCTCCACATGCATCATCCGTAACATCGGTAATACCATCTCCTGTTCTATCCAACTCTGCCTTGTTGTACAAGCCTTGACCAGGGCTACATCCCGGGCCATTGCCTACTACAGTGCATGGTGTATAAATATTATCTCCACCATCAGCTGAGCCCGGAGCTAAGTTCATAGTAACTGTGAAACTGACCAAATAATTATGAGTGGCACCTGCGCTTATACTCATATTGTTTGCCAGTGTAGTACTTCCTATGAAGTTCATCACTCCACTTGCCTGGCCGCTGAATGTTCCTCCTACTATTGTGATGTCGTCATCAAATAATGGACTGTCTTTCAGGCTATATGTACCTGCCGCACCACCTGTGTTTTTCACGATGATGTTGTAAGTAACAGTGTAGCTGCCGTTGGCGTTGGCTGTAATTGTTCCCAGATTTTTAACCATTGTGATGTATGGAATGTCACCACATGCATCATCTGAGATATCGGTAATACCATCGTTGTTGATATCGAGTTCTGCTTTGTTGTACAAGCCCTGGCCTGGCTGGCTGCCTGGTCCGTTGCCTACAACTCCGCATGCTGTATAAACATTGTCGCCTCCATCGGTTGAACCTGGTTCAAGATTCAGGGTCACATTGAAGCTTACATTGTAAGTATGTGTTGACCCAGCTCCAATGCTTGCATTATTAGCCATCGTAGTACTGCCATTGGTATTCATCGCCCCACTCGCCTGACCACTGTAACTACCATTGATAATGGTTACATCATTGTCAAATGCCGGGCTATCCTTTAATGTATAGTGACCAGTTGCACCGCCAAGATTGCTCACCACCACCTGATAATTGATGGTGAAGGTACCATTGGCATTAGCCAGAACACTTACAAAATTCTTCTTGATGGTTAAATAAGGAATGTCACCACATGCATCGTCTGTAATATCTGTGATACCATCTCCATTTCTATCTAATTCTGCTTTGTTGTACAAGCCCTGTCCTGGCTGGCTGCCTGGTCCATTGCCTATTACTCCACAAGGAGTGTAAATGTTGTCTCCACCGTCAGCAGAACCTGGTTCGAGGTTCAGATTGACATTAAAGCTTACATTATAGGTATGGGTCACGCCTCCTCCTATGGTAACATTGGTTGCCAGGGTAGTGCTGCCACTTGTGTTCATGGCTCCACTTGCTTGTCCGCTGTAATTACCATTATTTATGGTTACATCATTGTCAAACTGTGGTGTATCCTTTAAGCTATAGCTTGTTGATGCCCCACCATTGTTTTTAACAATAATCTGATAAGTTACAGTGTAACTTCCATTGCTATTGGCAGTAACCGTACCAAGGTTTTTAACCATGGTTACGTAAGGTAAATCGCCACAAGCATCGTCAACTACATCAGTTGTACCATCACCATCTCTATCCAATTCGGCTTTGTTGTACAAGCCCTGACCTGGTTGTCCACCAGGACCATTACCTGCCACACCGCATGCTGTATAAATGTTATCTCCTCCGTCAGTAGAACCTGGTTCAAGGTTCAATGTTACGTTGAAGCTTACATTGTATGTGTGTGTGGCGCCGCTTGCTATCGATGAGTTGGTTGCCAAAGTTGTACTACCTGTGGTGTTCATTGAACCACTTGCCTGACCACTATAACTTCCATTGTTAATCGTCACATCGTTGTCAAATTGAGGAGTGTCCTTCAGACTATAAATGCCGTTTGATCCACCCACATTTGTAACAACAATTGAATAATTAACTGTATAACTACCGTTGGCATTGGCTGTAATGCTACCCAAATTTTTAACCATGGCAACATATGGAATGTCACCACATGCATCATCTGTTATATCTGTCACTCCATCTCCATTCCTATCCAACTCTGCTTTGTTGTAGAGGCCCTGACCAGGACTACATCCAGGTCCATTTCCTACTACTGTACATGGTGTATAGATATTGTCTCCACCGTCGGTTGAACCTGGTTCAAGGTTCAATGTTACATTGAAGCTTACATTGTATGTGTGCGTAGCACCTCCGGCAATTGATGCATTGTTTGCCAAAATTGTGCTTCCAATTACATTCATGCTACCACTTGCCTGACCACTGTAACTTCCACTATTGATGGTTACGTCGTTGTCAAACTGCGGTGTATCCTTCAAGCTGTAGCTGCCAGTGGCTGCTCCCTGATTTTTAACCAAAATCTGGTAGGTCACTGTATAGGTACCGTTGGCATTAGCTGTAACGCTACCAAGGTTTTTAACCATGGTCACATATGGAAGGTCGCCACATGCATCATCTGTTACATCCGTAACTCCATCTCCTGTTCTATCCAACTCTGCTTTGTTGTACAAGCCCTGGCCTGGCTGACTGCCCGGTCCGTTGCCTGCAACTCCACAAGCTGTGTATACATTGTCGCCTCCGTCTGCTGATCCTGGTTCAAGGTTCAATGTTA
>CALMWS010000077.1 GCA_937870795.1 uncultured Bacteroidota bacterium
AGTACAGGAGTAGCTACCATTACCAATGCTGGTGTTATTACTGGTGTTTCGGCTGGCACTTCTGTTTTGACATATACAGAAACGTCTACAGGTTGTTCCAGCACAATAAGTGTAACAGTTAAAGCAAGACCAACAGCAACTATAACGGGCAATGACTCACTTTGTATTGCGGGTACAACGACTATGTCTCCAACAACAGGAGGTACATGGGCGTCAACTTCCCCATTGGTAGCTAGTATCAACAACGCAGGACAAGTAACCGGTTTAACGGCTGGAACTTCTACGTTTATATTTACGGATGCCTCTACAGGTTGTGCCTCTAATGCTTCAGCTACGGTTTGGGTATTGCCCAATCCAACGGTAAGTATTACTGGTTCTTCAGGACTTTGTATTGGAAGTACTTCAACTTTGTCTCCAACCACAGGAGGAACCTGGGTGAGTGATGATACAGGCGTGGCGACCGTAACCAACGGTGGTGTTGTCACTGCTGTTGGAGCAGGACAGGCGCGATTCACATTTACAAATACAGCTACAGGTTGTTCGGCACAAACCAGTGCGATATTGGTTAATCCTAAACCAACTGTTTCAGCTGCTAACGATACCATTTGTGTGGGTTCATCCACTACCATTAGTCCTGCATTGACCGTAGGAACTACCTGGGTAAACCACTCTCCTCTAATTGTAAACATGACAGGAGCTCCTACCAAGATTGTAACCGGTTTGGACGAAGGACGAGCAAGTTTGGTATTCCAGGCTAACACAGGATGTAAATCAGATACATTATATGTACAAGTATTGGCTAAGCCAGTGACAACAGATCCAGATAATCCGTACATTTGCGTGGGTGCAACTACATTTGTAACACCATCGACTGGCGGTACCTGGTCATCTTCATCTACAGGTGTAGCAACGATCAATAATGCAGGGGTAATCACCGGGGTTTCTCCTGGAACTGCAACCTTTATTTTTACCAGTTCATCATCACTTTGTGTATCTGATGCAACAGGTGCAGTAACAGTTAATCCAACTCCAACTGTATCAATTACAGGTCCTAACGGAATTTGTATCGGAGATGTTACCCAATTGTCACCTACTACAGGCGGTACATGGGTAAGTGATAGTCCATCTGTAGCAACTGTTTCCAGTGCGGGAGTAGTAACAGGTATTTCAGCAGGTTTCGCCAGATTTACCTTTACCGATGATACCTATGGTTGTGTATCTCAAAAGACGGCACCGGTAACGGTTAACTTAAGACCAACAGTTTCCTTTACGGGTCCTAACGCACTTTGTATTGGACAAACTTCTACAGTATCACCTACTTCTGGTGGTACGTGGACATCAAGCAACCCGGCTGTTGCTACCATCAACAATGCAGGTTTGATTACAGCGATTGCAAATGGAAGTGTAAACTTTACTTATACACAAGCAAGTACCTTCTGTCCTTCAAATCCATTGGCTGCAACTATTTCTTTGAAGCCATCTGTTAGTATTACAGGAGACACAGCAGTATGTATTGGAGATACCACAACCTTAAGTCCAACGACAGGCGGTACATGGGCATCCAGCAATACCTCAATTGCAACTGTTACACCTGATGGTAATGTAATAGGAAAAGCTCAGGGTGTAGCTTTCTTCACCTTCATCAGTGATGCAGGTTGTTCTTCTGATGCAACAGACGGTATCATCGTCAATGCACCTACACCGGTTTCATTGCCAGATGCTAACATTTGTATCAATGACAACATCACATTATCACCATCTTCAGGTGGAACATGGTCCAGTACTGCACCACTCATTGCTACAGTGACCAATGCCGGGGTTGTAACGGGTGTGTCAGCAGGTACAGCGGAATTCATTTTCGTAGATGCAACTACAGGTTGTACTTCACCTGAAACTGCACAATTGACGGTAGATCCAAAACCAACTACAGTGTTATTGGACAATAACACTTGTGTGGGTATAACAGTAAATATTACACCAACCACAGGTGGTACATGGTTGTCATCTAATCCAGCGATTGCGACCATCACCAACGCAGGTTTGGTTACACCATTGGCTCCTGGTAAAGTGTCATTCATATTTACCAAATTGAGCAATGGTTGTGATTCTGATCCAAGTGATTCACTCACCGTAGAGCCTGGTCCAACCATCACAGCGCCTCTTGACAATCAACTGTGTATTGGAGATGCAACTACGATTTCTCCAACCACTGGAGGTACATGGGCATCGAGCAATCCGGCCATAGCTACCATTGATAACTCTGGAAATATAACTGCGGTAAGTCAGGGTATTGCTACCTTTACTTTCACCAGCAGCACTACTTTGTGTAAATCTGTAGCTTCTGCTCCAGTTACCGTCAATGGAAAACCAACGGTGGCTATCAGTGGATCAGACGAGATTTGTATTGGCGGCTTTTCACAACTCTTCCCTGGTGCTGGTGGATCATGGGTATCCAGCAATGCCGGTGTGGCTACTGTAAACAATGCGGGCTTAGTGGAAGGTATTTCACCGGGTACAGCTACCTTTACCTTTACAGATAGCAGCACGGGTTGTGTTGCTGATGATACCGCTCCAATCACAGTAAGTACCGCTCCAACTGTAAGCATCCTTGGATTGGATGCCATCTGTTTGGGAGGCCAAACAACTGTTGGTGCATCATCTGTTGGTACATGGGCATCAAGTGACCCAACTGTGGCAACAGTAGACAACAATGGTGTTGTAACATCTGTTGCGCCAGGTAAGGTATACTTTACGTTCAGAGAATCATCTACAGGTTGTGATGCAAGCAGTTCAACAGACACAGTAACCATCACACAATGTAGCAATCCTGACTTTAATGCCACATTTGTCAACATTCCAGTGACAGGTGATGTGAGCACAAACGATGCTGCAGGTGGAACCACTACATATGGAACCGTAGTATTGCAAACCAAACCTTCTGGTTCTGTTCCAAGTATAACAATGAATACAGATGGTACGTATACATTTACTTCCAATAAAGTGGGTGTTTACTTCTATACGGTGCAAGGTTGTGTACCTCCATTGACATCGGGCTGTCCGGCAACTGATTTGGTAATCACCGTTACCGATCACGTAGATCCTGCTAAACAGCCAGTAGCAAACGTAGATTTTGCAACTACCTTTGAAACCACCCCTGTAATTTTGGCAACTTTGTCAAATGACAATTGTGTGGTTGTAAACGGATGTAACTTAAACCCGGCTTCAGTGACAGTAATAAGTGCACCTGATCACGGAATCACATCAGTAAATACAACAACAGGTGATATCACCTATACAGCCAATTCTGGCTTTACAGGTCAAGATACACTAGTATACAAAGTGTGTGTGATGGGTGAAGCTACCAACTGTGCTACTGCTAAACAAATCATATCAGTATTCAATTCAACGGCTGATAACTCGACCGTAGCAGATGATGACTTTACAGTAACACAGGAAGAGAAGGCAGTATCTGGTAATCTTTCAGACAACGACAGTGATCCTGAGGGTGACACACAATCGGTTACTCCTATCAATACAACAGTAGCAGGAGTGGGTACTTTGGTAGTATTAGCAAATGGAGCCTACACCTTTACACCTGCCAAATATTTCAGTGGTCCATACGAATTTGTATATACTACATGCGATGATAATTTGTTGCAGGAGTGTGCTGATGCGACCCTTCACATACTGGTTGTACCTGACCTTACAGTTAAGGTGAGGGTTTACCTTGAAGGCGCATTGATGGATAACAGCAATGCCACCAAAGCAGCTGATGGAAGGCCATTGATGAGAGATGGATTGAGAAATAGTACGTTTACAAGCGCAAGGTACATACCTAACAGGGATCCGTACAAATTTACACCAGATGCATATGTGTTGACTGGTTTGTATACATCACAAGAGTTTAGTCATACACCTCCGGGAGGTTCACCAAACTTTGCGAAATTTGACTCTGTGGCATCTCCATCAGTTGTATTTGCAGTATCTGGTGAAGAAGCTATAACAGACTGGGTATTCATCGAATTGAGATCTAAAAATGATTCAACATCGGTAGTGGCAACTCGTGCAGGATTGTTGCAACGCGATGGTGACGTAGTAGATTTGGATGGCTTTACCGGTTTGAAGTTTCCTGGCATGTCTATAGACAGCTACTTTGTAGTGGTAAGACATAGGAGCCACCTAGGAGCCATGACAGCAGCTGCGCAAACACCAACTCAATTGACCACATTGGTTAACTTTACCAAGGCCAGTGAATTGGATGTATTTGACTTTGGAGATAACAAATATCCGGCATATGACTATACAGGTCTGGCCATGAATGACAATGTGAAATTTGGCTACAGGGCTTTATGGGCAGGTACCTTCGATATCAACGGAAAGGTAAAAGCCGATAACCCTAATGACGACTTGAATATGTTGTTCGCTGATGTATTTAACTATCCAACCAACACTTCATTGAACGTCAACTTTGACTTTGCTTACGGGTATATGCCAGGTGACTTCAACATGGATGGCAAGTCTAAGTACGACAACCCTAATGACGATAAGAACATGCTGTATGCACAGTTGTTGTTCTATCCGTTGAACACAGGATATTTGTCAAACTTCGACTTTTTCATCCAACAGATTCCATAAGGTCTCTATAAAGTGTATCCCGGATTAGGTCCCCGGGATACACTCTTTTATATTTTTTGTTTTTTTTTGTTTAATTAATAAGGTCTATAATATGAAAGCTACACTCATAACCATTGCCATGGTTTGTATTATCTTGCTTGAGCAGGGCTTCAGTCAGGTTACAGGGGTAAAATACCTGATGAAGTACAATACAACGACGTGCAAATTCGACGCCTGTATTGTCATTACGGCCGGATCTGCCACCACTGCCCCGCAAAGGGCGCAGTTCAACTCGCAATATTCTGTGGTTGTACCAACCGGTACTTCGGTGAGTATTGCTCAAAACTACAACCCTATCCAAAACAACCAAACTTACGGAGGAACTGTTCCTCTGGTGTGGGTAATATCAAGTTCGGTATTATCGCCCGCTGCGGCTCCAACACTTGATTTTTACAGTATTACGCCCACGCTCTCTCCAACTTCTTTTTACGGCAACCTCGCAACGAATGACACCATTCGTTTGTTTAGCCTCACCATCAACCCAATGCCATCGTGTGGTGTGGGCATCAGGCCATTCAACAATGGTGTTGACCCAGGGTCCAGTGCTGCAGGTATGAACGGAGGAGACTTTACCAATGGCTTTACTATTGGAGGCACGGCACAGGATTATACTGGTAACTTAGCCACCATCACAGCAAAACCCGTCCCTATGAGCGTGGTAAGTGCTTGTACTGAAGGTATTAACATCAATTTGACTGTTACCGGCAATACGTGCCAGAATGCATTTACTTATGCATGGACAGGCCCCGGAGGATATACCGGCTCTTCACAAGATGTAGTGTTTAGTCCGGCTACGTATGCCACCAATGGAGGAAACTATCAGGTAATTGTCACCGACAATTTACAATGTAAAGATACATTAAACATAGCTGCATATCCCAAACCAACTGCAGGGGCAGATCAACTGATTTGCGGGCCCCAAAGTGTGACCCTCACAGGAACCAATCCAAATTCAGGTCAGTGGTCGGCTAGTGGTAACAATCCACTTGGGGCTGTGTTGGGTAGTACTAGTAATGGCGTAGCAAGTGCAGACATGACCAATGCAGAAGATGGTCTGTTTTCATTTGTATACACAGCTGGAACTTGCTCTGACACCACAGTTGTGAGAAAAGCATTTGCCAATGCAGGTGAAGATCCTGCTCCTATTGATTGTTATGCTACGGGCACAACAACACTATCCGCTACCGGAGTTGGTTCCTGGTCGATAGGAGCCGGAAGCCCAGGCACTGCATTAATCAGCAACATCAATGACCCCAATGCTGAAGTTTCTCAATTCAGCGCTTCGGGAACCTATCATTTTATCTGGAATGCCAGTGGCTGTACAGATGAAGTTTTGGTCGTGGTCGGAAGCAATTGCAGTGGCTGTCCAGTTAATAACAACATACTAAACGATCCTACTTATCCTACTTTTTGCGGTACCAGTTCGGCAGTTACCATCGACGGTAATCCGGCCAACCCATCAGGCGGTACCTACATTTGGGAACATAGAATAGATACGGGACCCTGGGTTATTGCATCAGGATTGTATCAGGGAGAAGATTATGTAACAGGAAACCTTACGGATGGAGATCATTCATTCCGAAGATTGTATTTTAATACAAGTGGTACGGCATGTACCGATACCAGTAACATAGTAGTGATTACAGTAGAAGTAATACCTACACCTCCTACTGGCTTGGCTGCTAATCCTAATCCTGTTTGTTTGGGAAATGTAGTCAATTTAAGCGTGAATAATATATCTGGTTCAACCTATACATGGACGGCCAGTTCATCAAATGCAGGCTTAGTAGCCAGTACAACTAATTTTACTACCATGAATCCGGTTGCTGCCGGACTATTTATTGTAAGTGTAACACGCACTGTAAATGGTTGTGCCTCTTCACCGGCCAGTTTGGGTGTAACAGCAAATATTACACCGGCAACTCCAGCGGATGTGAGCTGGGCTGACCCATCAACTTGTCAGGGAAGCAATGGATCCATCACCATTGGTGGATATGCTGCGAGTACACAGTATACTGTCAACTTTACAAGAAATGGGGTACCTGTATCAAGAACCATAACTTCTAATGCATCTGGCGACATAAGCATCAATAACCTGACTGCTGGCAGTTATGCCAATATTGAAATTGCTTTTGGATCATGTAGTTCAGGAGCCTATGTTGGCCCCATTGACCTCAACAATCCCAATGCACCTGCACCTCCAGCTGACATTGCAGCTACAGCCATTGATATATGTCAAAATGCAACAACAACTGTGTCGGTTACCAACAATCCGGGAGCTACATATGTATGGGCTAGTTCAGATCCTTCTGTTTTGGTTTTAAATGCTGCCAGCACAAGTAATTCTGCAGTATTTAGGGGTGTAGCAGAAGGAACAGCAATTGTGAGTGTATCACAAAACGTAGGTGGTTGTATTTCTATACCAGCAACCATTGAAATCAATGTAGCACCTGCACCACCGACTCCTTCCAGCATCACGGGCCAAAACCCAACAGTATGTGAAGGACAGGATGGTTCACTTAGCATCGCAGGTTTACCTGTTAATTCCAATTTCAACCTTGCATACAAACGAAATGGAGTAGATAATTCCATTGGAATTGTGTCCAATGGATCCGGAGTTGCTGTGGTTGGAGGCCTGAATGCAGGTAGTTATACCAACTTCCAGTTGACCAATGAATTTGATTGCGTATCAGGTGTGTTTGCCGGGCCTGTGACTTTGTCGGATCCAGCTACTTCATTGCCAAGCAATCTTACCGCAGGTCCAAATCCTGCATGTTTGGGAAGTGTAGTAAACTTGAGCTTAAACAATGTAACCGGTGCAAGCTATAACTGGTCTGCATCTAATGAAAACGCAGGACTAGTAGGAAGTAGCACCAACAGCACTACAATGAATCCTACTTCAGCGGGCACTTATACCATTAGTGTAACCCAAACCGTTGCTGGTTGTACTTCACCTCCGGCGTCAGTAGTTGTGGTAGTTAGAAATGACTGTTACAATCCTGATTTTGGTGTGACTTATGCCAATGTACCTCTGAATGGCGACCTAAGCACCAACGACGCAGGTGCCAACGGAGCTACGTATGGCTCAGTGACTGCTTTACCAGGAAATCCTGCTGGTTGCACACCTACCGTTAGTGCCAATGGTACATACAGCTTTGTTTGCGCAACTTTAGGAGAGTATTATTATACTGTAACAGTTTGTAAAAACAGCGAATGTGTACCGGTTCCACTTACCATCACCGTATTGGAAGAGGAAACCTCAAGCAATCCACCAGTTGCACATCCTGATTATGCTTACACTAAAGTAAACACCAATGTAACTATTAATATTATAGCCAACGATAAATGCCAGAGTCTGCCGAACTGCAATTTGGGCTCACCTACCATGGTGATCAGTCCATTGCATGGTACGTATAACTTTGGCAGTGGCGTATATACACCCACAACTGGATTTTCCGGTAGAGATTCATTCCAGTACAGGGTTTGTCAAACTCCGGCGACACCAGTAAGTTGTGATGAAGAATGGGTTTACATTACTGTGTTCCCTGCCAATGCATCCAACTTTACCAATGCCATGGATGACTATGCTCAGACCAATTTGAATCAGACCTTAACGGTTGGAGCAGGAGCAGGTGTAAAAGCCAATGATTTTGATATTGAAGGCAACTCAACTACGGTTGGCGGCTTTACAAGAACAGTAGCCGGTAAAGGAACACTTACTATGGCTTCCGACGGAAGTTACAATTTTGTACCGCAGACTGATTATGTAGGCCCTGTAGATTTTGCTTATCAATTGTGTGACAATGGCAATCCATCTGCTTGTGACAGTGCCACTTTACATATCCTGGTTATGGCCAGTTTGCCAACGGGTAGCATAGGTAACTTTGTGTGGGCAGATGTAAATGGCAACGGTGTTCAAAACCCAGGCGAACTTGGTATTGCCAATATCAAAGTATGGCTATACAGTGAACTTAATGTGTTGACTGCATCTACAATTACCAATGCATCTGGTTTGTATCAATTTGACAATGTATTGCCAGGCAATTACTACGTTAAATTTGAATATCCTGCCGGCTATGAATTGTCACCTGCATTTGCGGGTTCCATTTCAACGGATAGCGATATTACCGGAGCCAATGGTTCGGGTACTACCAATACATTCACTGTTAATCCGGGAGAGTTCAACATGGATGTGGATGCCGGCTTCTACATTTGTTCTAAGATTGGAAACATTGTGTTTTACGATGTTAACAAAAATGACAAATGGGAACCTACAGAAAATGGCATCAACGGTATCAGGGTAGAATTGTACAGATTGGTGAATGGAAGTTTTGTATTCTACGATTACAGAATCACAGGTCATAAGCCCAATACACCATCTGATGACGGATGGTACGAATTCTGTGCTCCTCCTGGAACTTATTATATAAAAGTGATTTTGCCACCGAATGGACTGGTACCTGCCAAACCATTTATTGGCGGAAATCCATTCAGGGATAGCGATATAACAGGTGCCAATGGACCTGTAACGACCAATAGCATTACCGTAAATGCAGGGCAGAACAAACTGGACATTGGAGCAGGATTTTATCCACAGGCCATTGCCGGTAACCTTGTGTGGATGGACTCCAACCTGAATGGTCTTCAGGACAGTGGAGAACCAAAAGTAAGTGGTGTTATCGTTCAGGCATTTGAGGCTGGTACCAATACCTTGTATGGTCAGGCAGTAACAGATAGTGACGGTCTTTACAAATTGGGTATGTTGCCTAAAACAGATCTATACTACAAGTTTACACCACCTGCAGGCTTGAATGCAACCTATGCCAACATGGGTTCAGACAATATCAACAGCGATGTAGACCATTCCAATGGATTGAATACTACCAGGGTATTTAGCATGCAATCTGGAGTATATAATGAAAACATTGACCTTGGTCTTGCCTTTGGCGTACTTCCTGTAACCTGGGTGAGTGTCAATGCAAGTAAAGTGAAAGAAGGGCACAAAATCACATGGGAAACCAGTAATGAAGTAAACCTTGCTTACTACGAAGTACAGATGTATAGCAATGAAGACAAGGCCTTTGTAACCATTTCAGACAGGATCTATCCTGTTGACAATACAAGGCCTGTTAAGAGTTATGCTTTTGTAAACAAAGGAGCAGATTTCAGCGGCTGGTACCACTATAGAGTTCGTCAGGTTGACTTTGACGGCAGCCAGACTTATAGTGACAAAGTGTCAGTATTGAATGAGTCAGAAACCCGTTTGAGTGTGTATCCAAACCCAACTGTTTCCACTGTACAGGTAGGAATTGATGTAGAAGAAGAGTCAGATGTGAAAATAATAGTATATAATATTAAGGGTGACAGGGTTGCTGGATTGTCATATAATGGACAGTTTGATAAAGGCAGTCACATCCTCCCATTTGATTTATCGCAGTTACCCGCCGGGGCTTACACATTTAACGTGGTAATTAACGGAAGCGTGAAAAATAGTATTGTGGTTAAGGAATAATAGACCTTGTAAATAATTGCTCAGCCACAGAGGACCCCTGTCCGAGTGGCTGAGCAATCCATCATAAAAAACCGATTTTTTAATAGACTGAGAATCCGATGATTAGGAACCTAACCTTTAAAGCCGTGTGCTTAGCAATATGCTTATTTGCAGTTGTGAGAGGGCAAGCACAAGGTGTAACCGGTGTTAAATTTCAAATGAGATTTGATACCACTACCTGCCTATTTGACTGTTATATCGTTATAACAGAAGGATCTGCTACAACAGGACCCCAGCGGGCGCAGTTTAATGCGCAATATTCCATTGTGGTGCCTGCAGGGAGCATGATTGAAGTTGATACATCTTACATGCCTCTTGTGGCAAACCAAACCTACACAGGTACAATTCCGATGACTTGGGCACTGACCAATCACGTTTATGCGCCTTGTGATCAACCCCAAAATGACTTTCACAGCATCATTCCTGTACTTTCGCCTGCCAGTTTTTACAACAATCTGGCTACGGGAGATACAGTCAAGCTTTTTAGCCTTAAAGTAAGCCCAATACCTGAATGTGCCAGTGATATACGCATATTTAAAAATGGTATTGACCCCTCTTCATCTGCTATTTGTTTTGGTGGAGCAGATTTTTCCTGTGGCTTTACCATAGGAGGCCCTTCTCAGGATTATACCGGTAACTTACCCCAAATTTATCCACCTAAACCATCAGCAACAGTGGAGGTGGGCTGTGGTTCAGGCGTGCATCTTGATCTAACAGCCTCAACTTCCGAATGTCAAAAACCTCTTACGTATCAATGGTCGGGCCCATCTACATCGACTAGTAATGAGGACATCAACATAAGTAGCAACAGTGTGGCTTACCACGGCAATTATACTGTCACTGTGACCGATGCTTATGGTTGCAGCAGTACGGCTACCATCTATGGAGAAAATAAACCCAATGGGGGAACAGATAAAACCACCTGTGCAGGTGGTAGTGTCATTTTAAACGGTGTTAGTCCCAACAATGGTACCTGGCAGCAAGATACCAACAATGGTTTTGGAGCATCTCTTTCTTCCACATCCGGAGGAAATGCTACCGCAACCTTTAATCCCAGCGCAAGTGGAGATTATTATTTTGTGTACAAGTCTGTAAGTTGTGATGATACCGTTAAGGTTAGTGTCGCAACACAAGAGGCAGGACCAATACCCGACTATGAACCCTGTTATGTTGACGCAGTCATCACCTTAATGGCAGAAGGAACCGGTACCTGGAGCATTGGACTGGGAAGCGCCGGCACTGCCGTTATATCCAATGTCAATGACCCCAATGCCACGGTGTCAGGTTTTTCCGGACCGGGTAATTATATTATGAAGTGGACCAATGGTTCCTGTTCAGATCAGGTGGTCATCAGCGTTGGAGATGTATGCGCATGTACCATAGCAGATAATACCATCAACGATCCGTCTACCTCTACTTTTTGTGGTAGTACAACCGGTGTATTTATTACAGGAAGCACCCCAACTCCTGCCGGTGGTGTTTATACCTGGGAGTATAGCACGGATGGATTTACCTTTAACAATGCTCCCGGCAACTTCAGTACAAGAAACTATACAACAGGTACGTTGACTGAAGGCACCCATTATTTCAGGAGAAAATACGAGACCACATCAGGTGTTATATGTGAAGATATAAGCAATGCAGTTGTGATTACCGTGACCGGCAAACCAGCCCCACCTGCATTGGCAAGTAATAGCCCGATTTGTGAAGGTGAAGATTTGGAAATTACATCAGAATTTGTAGGAGGTGCATTTTACAATTGGACTGGTCCATTCGGAGGTTCAACCGATATGAATGTATTTATCAATGAAGCAGACATTTCCAATGCAGGTACCTATACGCTTGTGATTGACGTGAATGGGTGCCAGAGTGATCCTGCGAATATCAATGTGACCATCAAGCCCAAGCCACAACTGCCCGACATTACGAGCAATGCACCGCTTTGTGCTGGAGATACCTTGTTGTTGAGCACATCCGTAGTTGCCGGTGCTACTTATTCATGGTTTGGCCCTGCATTCAGTCCATTCTCAACAGACAGAGCACCTTTTGTAGTCAATGCTACAGCTGCCATTCAGGGCACATATTTCCTTACCGTAGAAAAGGATGGTTGCATCAGTGAGCCCAATAGTGTTGACGTAGTAGTAAAAAATATACCAACAGCCCCTCAATTCATTACCAATTCACCGGTTTGTGAAGGTGATACTTTGAGGTTGACTGCGCAGGAAGTACCCGGCGCCAATTATATCTGGACAGGGCCAGTAACCGTTCCTTCCATCAAGGAGCCTGTATTGAGTCCTGTAACTGCAGCGTTTGCCGGAAGGTACAAACTTAAGGTTACTTTAGACGGTTGTGAGAGTGATACCTTTGGCTTGAACGTACAGTTAAAAGCCAAACCAGCAACCCCTGTGATCAGTGTCAATTCACCTATTTGTGAAGGCGACTCTTTGATTTTTACTGCAGACCTGCATACAGGAGATACCTACGTATGGTCTACAACAGCAAGCAATACATTCACAAGCAGCGAACAAAATCCATTTAGAATAAACGCAACTCCTAACATGAGTGGCAAATACATGTTGAGGTTATTGGCAGATGGCTGTTATGGTGATACAGCGATTGTAGATGCATTGATTAAACCCAAGCCTGCTGTGCCCAGCATCAGCTACAACGGCCCGATATGTGAAGGAGACAGCTTATTGTTTACTGCAACTGTTGCAGACGTTAACATCATCATAGCGTGGAATGGTATCAACAGCCTTGATTCAATTCGTAAGCCATTCATAGAGAATGCTACTGTAGCAATGTCTGGTATTTACACTGCAAAATCATTGCTCAATGGCTGTGAAAGTGGCAACGACAGTTTGACAGTATTGGTTAAACCAAATCCCATTACTCCTGCTATGTCCTATAACGGTCCTTTGTGTACGGAAGACAATTTGCAATTGACTGCTGATGCCCTTGCGAATGCCAGTTATGCCTGGACAGGACCGGGTGGATTCAGTCAAAACATACAAAACCCGGTAAGAAACAATGCCAATACAACCATGTCTGGTACATACTACCTTCAGGTGACTGTAAATGGTTGTAAGAGTGAAAAAGATTCTTTGGATGTAACCATAAAACCAAGGCCTGTAACGCCTATTCAAGCATCCAATTCACCGGTGTGTGAAGAGCAGGATATCAATTTGACAGCAGGCCTGTTGGCCAACGCTACTTATGTATGGACAGGCCCCAATGGTTTTACCAGCAATGATCAGAACCATGTCATCACCGATGCTGAAATGGGTGATGCTGGCAACTATATTCTTAAAGTAACAGTAGATGGTTGTGAAAGTCATGCGGATACAATTCAGGTAACTGTCAAGGATAAGCCTGCAACCCCAACCATTACCTCCAATACACCTTTGTGTGCGGAAGACAATTTGCAGTTGGGAACAACTGCAACCGGTGTAACGTATGCCTGGACAGGCCCTGATGGCTTTGCCAGTACCACACAGAATCCAACCATTGCAGCGGCTACGGTTGCAAAAACAGGTGACTACCATCTGGTGGTAGAAGCCAATGGCTGTAAGAGTGATACTGCCAGCCACAGTGTAACCGTAAAAGCAAAACCTGCCGCTCCGAGCCTGTTGAGCAATAGTCCTGTGTGCGAAGACGATGAAATACAATTGAGCATCATACCGGTAACAGGTGCTTCTTACGCATGGACGGGTCCTAATGGCTTTGTATCAACAGCTGCCAATCCGACCATAAGTTCGGCGAAACTCACTGATGCCGGAATTTACAAAGCCAAGTTAACTGTCAATGGTTGTGTGAGTGATGAAGCCCAGATCAGTGTTTTGGTAAATGACAGGCCCGATGCACCTGTGATCAATTCAAATGGACCAGTATGTGAAGGCGATCTGTTGACCCTTTCTACGCCCATTGTTGCAGGAGCCATCTATACATGGACAAGCCCATCACTAAACGTAATTAATGCATCTTCGATTACGATCACCGATGCACAAATGCAGGATGGTGGTGAATACAAACTGGTGATCAGCACCACAGGTTGTGCAAGCGGAGAATCCAGGATACAAGTGACTGTAAAAGATAAGCCGGATGCACCTCAAATTGTTTCAGATTCTCCAGTGTGTGAAGGAGCTTCGGTACATTTCACCATTACCAATGTGATTGCCGGAAACTACACATGGATGAACAACAACAATGTACAGTTCAGTACCCTTGACAATCCTGTGATTGCAGCTGCTATACCTGCCAATTCAGGAAACTACCGAGCAAAAGTGGAATTGAATGGTTGTGAAAGCGACTGGGGAAATGCCACCATTTTGGTAAAACCAACACCGGCTACCCCTGCCTTAAATTCAAATGGACCCGTGTGTGAGGGCGATGATGTAATATTATCAGCTCCATCTAATCCAGGATGGGTTTATGAATGGACCAACGACGCTGGTGATGTGGTAGGAAACGATGCAACAGTTTTGCTTGTCGATGCATTACCATCACAAAGCGGTACGTATACACTAAAGGTAGAGGAAGCAGGGTGTCCTGCTGTTCCCGCTCAAATTTCAGTAACAATAAATGCCAAACCCAATGCACCTGCCATTGTCAATAATGGCCCGGTTTGTGAAGGAGAAACATTGCAATTTGAAGGAGAAATTGTAGCAGGAGCTACCTATATCTGGACCGATATCAACGGCAGTGTTTTGGGTAATAATGCTGTATATAGTATCAACAATTCCAACCCTGCGCATTCAGGTATCTATTATCTTGAAATTGAAGTCAACAATTGTTTTAGTGATAAGAGCAGCAGCAATGCCATCGTTTATGGTAAGCCTGCTTTACCTAATATTCAATCCAATTCACCATTGTGTGAAGGAGGAACATTAAGTTTGTCTACCGATGAGATTGCAGGAGCCAGCTATACATGGATGGATGCCACATCTACTGTTATTTCTAATCTACCTTCATTTACCATTGATGGTGTATTGCCTTCGATGGCTGGTAATTATAGTCTGGTTGTTTCCGTAAATGGTTGTAGTAGTGAAGCTGCAACTGAAGTAATCACCATATTTGGTAAGACTCCGGATCCAGTAATCACAGGTGATTCGGAACTTTGCGAAGGGGAAGACCTTGTATTGAGCACACCTGATTTGTCGGGAGCCAGCTATGAGTGGAAGAATCCATTTGGTACAATAGTAGGCAATACCTATGAATTAAAAGTGGATGACATACAAATAGCCGGAGCAGGTAGGTACACCGTAGTGCAAACCATAGACGGTTGCCCGAGCGATGAAAAATACGTTGATGTTGTAATCAATGCCATTCCGGCAACACCGTTTATTGTTAGCAATTCTCCGGTTTGTGAAGGTGATGTAATTGTACTCTCCGTAGACAATGTTGCAGCTAACCAATTGACTTGGACAGGGCCAGTGGGAACCAATCTTGGGAACGGTGATGATGTAACCATCAATGGCGCTCTATTGTCAGATGGCGGTAAATACAAAGTTCAGGCATCGGCTAAGGGATGTTTGAGTGCTGTGGCGGAGACGGATGTAGTGGTAAACAAAACACCTGCCATCCCAACCATCACCTCAAATGCGCCCGTTTGCGAAGGTGAAGCCATTTCTTTACAGACTGCTGCGGTTGCTAACGCTACCTATATATGGACCAATCCTCAAGGTATCACAATGGCAAGTCAAACCCAACATATACTTGCCTCAGCCGATGCTTCTATGGAGGGTACATACACATTGTCAATAGAGGTAGATGGGTGTCAATCGCCACAAGCAGCTTTGTTTGTTGATATAAAAGCAGTACCACAGAAACCAGTAATTGCAAGCAATAGCCCCGTTTGTGATGGGGAAGACTTGATTTTCACAACAGACTTGTTGGCAGGAGCTAATTATAGCTGGACAAACGCCATTGGTACAGAAGTATCATCCACCAATGAGCTTACCATTTTAAAAGCTGATGCCAGTAAAGCAGGTACTTATCAATTGGTAGTAAGTGTTGATGGCTGTTCAAGCCAGCCAGCTGATGTGTTGGCCGAGGTCAAAGAGATACCTGCTGTTCCCGTATTGTCATCTAATAGTCCGATTTGTGAGGGTGAAGATCTAACCATCAACATTGATAATGTAGATGCAGGTGTGCAGTACAATTGGATCCATGCCGATGGAGTACAAACTCAAAATGGCAGCAATTGGAATATCAGCAATGCCAATACAGGCGATAGTGGTAATTTCCAGGTGATTGCCGCATTGAACGGTTGTGTGAGTGCCCCGGCATTTTTAAGTGTTGAGGTAAAGGCACTGCCAACAGTAGATAATCTTAGTGACAATACACCTCTTTGTGAAGGAGGAGACCTTACTTTACAGGTGACAGGATCAACAGGTGCAAACTTTACCTGGTACAACAACAATATTGTAATAGGTACAGGTACGAGCATAACGATCAATGATGTTGATGTTAACGATTCAGGTATTTATGAAGTTGAGGCAAGCCTTAACGGATGTACCAGTAATAAACAACAAATAAACACGAATATTACTCCAAATCCGGCAACACCGGTTATATCTATATCATCTCCCATTTGTGAGGGTGAAAAAGCAGTATTCAGTACCACTGTGGTAAGTGGTGCTACTTATTCATGGTTCAATGGTGCCAACCTTTTGGTTTCGACCGGCAGCACCTATACCATTCCCGCAGCCGCATTAACAGATGCAGGCAATTACGCATTGAAATTGAGAGTGAACGGTTGTGAAAGTGAATTGGCGACTACAATCCTGGATGTTAAACCGCTGCCAGTCGTGCCTGCGATCCAGTCAAATAGTCCTCTGTGTGAAGGAGAAACTTTGACACTGGAAACAGCTGCACAACCAGGAGTAATTTACAGTTGGGTGAAAGCGGGTCAAAACCTTGGAGCTTCAGAAATATTGTCAATTGGCAATGCTCAGGTAAGTGACGCAGGAATGTATGAATTGACAGCAAATCTCAACGGATGCTCAGCAGTACCAGCTACCCTGGTAGTAGAAGTGAAGTCAAAGCCAACGAGACCAGTCATTAGCAACAATGGCCCACTTTGTACCGGTGAACAGGCAGTGCTTTCTACCCAGACTTTAGCTGACCAATATGTATGGTCGGGTGTAAATGGTTTCACTGGCAGCACGGCGCAGGTTAACGTTAACAATATTGATGTTACTCAAGGAGGACTTTACGAACTTTACGTTGTAACCAATGGTTGTAAGAGTGATGTTGCGAATATCACTTTGGAGGTTAATCAAAAACCTTCATTGCCTGTGATCAGCAACAATGCACCTTTGTGTTCTGGTGAAGAACTCATCCTTACTGGTACTGAGTACATCGGGGGTATTTATACCTGGTATGATCCTGCAGGCAATGTGATTGGTGGTGGAAAGGATTTGAGTATTACAAACATACAGTCGAGCCAGGCCGGAACCTACGGTTTTGAAGTTGTAGTTAATGGTTGTAAGAGCGATAAGGCAACAACTACTGTAGCCGTGAAGCAAAGCCCTGGTCTTCCGGTGGCCAGCGCAAATAGTCCTGTTTGCAAGGGTGAAGATATTCACCTAAGTACAGCTAATGTAGCAGGAGCGTTGTATCAATGGTCCGGTCCTGCATTGTATACTTCTAATTTGCAAAATCCTGATATTTTCAATGCACAGGATGTCAATGGAGGAATCTATGTTTTGACCGTAGAAGTAGATGGTTGTAAATCTGCTTCAGCATCTGTGGAAGTAAGGATTGAAAATTGTGCTTGTCCTATTGACCTAAACAACATACAACAACCAACTGCCACTTATTATTGCGGAAATACAGGAGCATTTGTATTATCCGGAAGTACGCCAACGCCTGCGGGTGGTAGTTACAGATGGGAATACAGTGCGGATGGTACTGCTTATAGTACAACAAATGGTGTTGCAGATCAAAAAGATTATCAGGTAAGTGATTTGACGGTTGGTAAACACTATTTCAGAAGGATATATTACACCACCACGGGAATTGTATGTGAGGAAAGCAGCAATGTATTGTTAATAGAGGTACGCGAAAAGCCAACGCTCAATGCACCAGGCAACAACGGACCATTGTGTGAAGGTCAGGATCTTCAACTGCAAGTTCCAGCGTTGGCGGGAGCTACATATGCATGGACAGGCCCCAATACCTTTGTATCCAATATTCAGAATCCTGTAATAAACAGTGTAGGCATGATTCACGCAGGTCAATACCGTGTGGTTGCTGATGTCAATGGTTGTAGTTCAAATCCACAGTTTACGGATGTTGCTGTTATAGCAAAACCAGCGACACCACAAATAACTTCCAACAGCCCTGTTTGTGAAGGAGCTGACATTGAAATTTCTGTGTTGGCTGTTTCAGGTGCAATTTATGAGTGGTCTGGACCTGCAGGTGTAATTTCAGGTAATGAAAAAATAACAATTGTCGGTGCCAGTCAGGCCGATGCCGGTAATTATACAAACAGGATTATTGTAAACGGATGTTATAGTGATATAGTAAGTTCCGCAGTCCAGGTTATTAAAAAGGCTGCTGCTCCTACCCTTACAAGCAATGCACCATTGTGTGAAGGAGAGGATCTTGAATTGACTACTCCCGCACAAGCAAATGCTACTTACCAGTGGACAGGTCCGGTATCAATTGCAGACAACAGCAATTTGGTTCAACTAAACAAGGTCGATCAATCATTTAGCGGCAAATACAACCTCATTGTTGTAGTAAATGGCTGTAGCAGTCTTCCGGCTCAAATTGATGTAACAGTTAAAGCGAAGCCTGCAACACCTGTATTGAGTAGCAATAGCCCGGTTTGTATAAGTGAAATCATCCAACTCAATAGCACAGTTGTATCAGGTGCTACCTATGATTGGAATGGACCATTGTTGTTTGGATCCAGTGATGCCAATCCGGTTATCAACAATGCAACACTTGCCCATGCAGGCATCTATACCCTGGTGATCGAAGTAAACGGTTGTGAGAGTGAAACAGCTCAGATCCAGGTGAACGTAGAAGACTGTGGTTGTCCGATTGACAACAACAAATTGGATCAACCAACCATCACAAGTTTCTGTGGAGAAAGTGACAATTTGACTTTAATCGGGTCAACGCCTTCTCCTGCAGGAGGTCAATTTCTGTGGCAATATAGTACAGATGGAAGCAACTTTATAGATGCAGTTTCAACCAATAACGGCAAAGACTATACTACCGGTAAACTTGCGGAAGGAACGCATTATTTTAGAAGGAAGTATAGCACTACATCTGGTTATATCTGTGAAAAGTTGTCTGATATTGTTACCATTGTTGTAAAATCAAAACCAGTACAACCTAACATCAATAGCAACAGCCCTGCTTGTGAAGGCAGCACGATTGTGCTTCAAACAACACCTATAACTGGTGCATCTTACCAATGGCTTTCTCCCGGAGGAGCAGTGGTGAGTACCAGTTCAAGTTATACCATTGCCAATGCCGATGCAGCTGCAAAAGGTAGTTATCAGTTGCAAATTGAAATCAGTGGTTGTAAGAGTGAGTTAGCCAATACTTTGGTAGATGTAAAACCCATACCCGTGATCACCGAACTTAAAAACGATAGCCCTGTTTGTGAGGGGCAAGACATCAAGTTCGAAGCAGTAACCACGGCTGGAGTGACTTACCAATGGTCTGGTCCACTCGGCTTCTCGTCTTCAATTGATAACCCTATTTTGGTAAAAGCTTCCAAAAACATGGAAGGCAGTTACGAATTGAAGATAACGCTCAACGGATGTACCAGTGCTCCGGTAGCAACACTTGTCACAATAAAAGCCACACCTGCTAAACCAACCATCAGCAGCAACTCACCCATTTGTGAAGGGGATGCCATCAATCTGTTTACGGATGCAGTATCTGGTGCTACCTATACATGGAAGGGGCCAAATACCTTTGCATCAGGAGATCAAAATCCGGTAATTACGGGGGCAGTTCCGGCTATGGGAGGCACCTATACGCTCAATGTTGAGGTAGATGGATGTCAGAGTCCTGCTGCTCAAATGGAAGTGAGGGTTGAAAATTGCAACTGCCAGATTGACAACAATACTTTGGCTGATCCAACAACTTCGTCATTCTGTTTTGGCGATGTTAATTTGGTTTTGTCAGGTAGCGACGCCACACCTACAGAAGGTGAATATCTTTGGTGGTACAGTGATGACAATGTCAACTTCATACAGGCTACAGGGGGAGTTGTTAATAATCGCGATTATGTAGTAAGCAATTTACCGGTTGGTGATCATTATTTCAGAAGGCAATATACTACCACATCAGGTGTACTTTGTAGTGAAGTTACGAATACAGTTCACATTGAAGTAAAAGCTTTACCGGCACCACCTGTAATCAGCAACAACGGTCCGGTATGCCCGGGTGAAGATGTTGTTTTGAACATAGATCAGGTACCAGGTGCGAGTTACCTCGTACAGGGACCAGGTGGATTCAGCCAGCAAAGTGCTACCATTACATTACCAAAAGTAGATGGAGCTGATGCAGGAATATACACTGCCTGGATTACGCTTGACGGATGTGAATCCAAAGCAGCTACCACTAAAGTTGAGCTGAAATCAGTACCAACGGCAGACAACCTCAGTTCCAATGGTTTGGTTTGTTATGGAGAGAATATTGAACTATCAGTTGACGAAGTACCGGGGGCATCGTACTACTGGTCGGGTCCTGATGGCTTCACTTCAAACGACTCCAAACCAGTGATTACTGCGGCAACAGCAGCCAATGCAGGTGACTATTCAGTATATCTGGTATTGGATGGATGTATTGGTGAAGCAGCAACTATAAAAGTAAACACGAAGGATTGTTCATGTGCCATTGCCAATAATGGTGTGATCCTGCCAAATCAGATGGACTACTGTGAAAGGGCAGAAAACATTATTTTGGACGGCCCTGCGGCTAGTCCTGCAGGAGGAAAATACGAATGGCAGTACAGTCTCAACGGCGGAAATTTTGGACAAGCAGGAGGTAATTCCGACATGGAAGATTACACCATCGTTTTGTTAGGAGAAGGAAGCCATGCATTTAGGAGGATTTACAGTACCACAGGTCAAAATGCTTGCAGCGATACCAGCAATTGGGTGACATTGTTGGTAAGGCCCAATCCAACCGTAGCCAATTTCAGTGTAGTGGGTGGTATTTGTGAAGGTGATGCATTAAGCTTCACAGCCCAAACAGTACCAGGTGCCAATTACAGCTGGACGGGTCCAAATGGCTTTGTATCGAATCAGCAGAATCCAACAATTACTTCTACTACTTCGGGTGCATCTGGTGCTTATACGTTAAAAGTTCAGATTCCGGGCTGTACCTCAAAAGAGACAAGTCAAAATGTAGTTGTCAAACCTACACCGGCGACACCTCAACTTACTAATACAGTAAGCGTGTGTGAGGGGGAAGATATTGCCCTTAGCCCTGGTAATGCCGGCAATGGTCTTTACAACTGGACGGGTCCTAATAATTTTAGCCTTACAGCTCAGACACTACAACTTACCAATGTGACTGCTTCACAAGCAGGTCAATACAAAGTGATAGTTGATCTCAATGGTTGTGAAAGTAAAGAGGCAAGTGTAAACGTAGAAGTTCGTGCTGTGCCGCAAGCTCCAATCCTCAACATTGTCAACAATCTTTGCGAAGGAGAAAGCATCGTATTTGAGTCAAATGTATTGAGCAATGATCAGATAGTATGGACAGGTCCCAACGGCTGGACCTCATCCAGTAGCCAACCTAAACTGACAGATGTAAGACCAGATCAGGCAGGTAACTATACTGTATATATTACCAGAAATGGATGTAAGAGTGAAGTGATAGATTTTGATCTTAATGTTGCAGCCAAACCAGCTACACCTCAGATCTCCAACAACGGCCCCGTTTGTGAAGGCAAAGACCTAATGCTTCAAACCGTTAATGTTTTAGGTGCAAGTTACCAATGGACAGGTCCAAACGGCTTTACATCCAATGAGCAAAATCCAACATTAGTTGCTGTTGATTCAATAAATGGAGGTAAGTATAAACTTACCATAATAAAAGATGGCTGTACCAGTGAGGTTGCTGCCATGGATGTAGAGATCAAAAATTGTGCATGTTACATAGAAGACAATAGTATTTCACAACCTGGTCCAGTGTTGTATTGTGAAATCACAGACAATGTAGACATATTCGGAAACCAGGTATTGCCGGAAGGAGGTAGCTATCAATGGGAATACAGTTCAGACAGTCTCAAATTTGTAAAAGCAAATGGCGATGTAAGTGAGCTATTGTTGAAGACGGGCAAACTGGGTGTAGGAACCCACTACTTCAGGAGAGTATATTCTTTGAACCAGGGCTTCCTGTGTGCGGATACCAGTAACATTCTTGCCATCAGAGTGGTGTCAAATGACCCAAGTCTTATTGATCTGGAATTGGACGGAGTAGCCACTTGTGTAGGAGATACCATCCAGGTATTGGTGCACAGTGACATGCCGGGAGCCAATTACAATTGGAGCGTTGGAGAAGAAGGAATGCAGCTCATCACAAGTGCCGGAAAAGCAGCATCGTTTATGCCAGCCAAAGCCGGAGAATACACTGTACAGGTAAGACAAAGCATTCCAGGTTGTAATGAATCAGATCCTGCCTTATTGAAACTTCAAATCAAAGCACGACCATTTATTTCTATTGGTAAGGATACCACCTTCTGCGACAAAGATGGAGATCTGGTTTTGGAGGCAAAAGGAGGTGAATTCACCAGTTACTTGTGGAGTGACGGCAGCACAGCCTCTACCTTGAGTGTATCAGAAAAGGGCAGTTACAGTGTTACCATCACCGATGAATTTGGATGTTCCAATGTTGATGAGGTGACCATTAAGACCTTCTGTTGTAAAATCACGTACCCCAACATATTTATGGTTGACCTGGGAGGAAGAAACTCTGAGTTCCAGCTTGTAGATGATGGATGTGTGATCTCATCCAAGCTGAGAATTTACGACAGATGGGGTAATAAAGTGTACGACGCAGACAATGGTTTAGCGCCATGGGATGGCAAGTTCAATGGCAATTACGTTGAGCAGGGTGTTTATACCTTCTTGTTTAGTTATACAGCCCTGGATGAAAACGAGGATAAATTTAATGAAGTCATATCTGGTGATGTTACCGTGATAAGGAGGTAATAATTAGGGTATTGATGATTTGGAATGTCTATTAAATTGAGAAAGTACTAAAACAACAGGTTTTAGACATAAAATATCTGGAAAGGACTTGGGGGTTATTGGCCCCCAACCCTTTATATAAGTAGGAGATTTGTTCAGTGCAACCTGAGACGTTGAAAGGAAGTAAAACCAAAACTTACACAGCACAATTGGTTTTAATGGGTTGAAAATGAGCAAACAAAAAGTGACTTTAAAAAATATGTTCACACAATGGTCTGCCATGGTGTGCATGCTGCTTTTTGTCAGTGATGTGCTGGCTCAAAACCCCATTGCCGGTAATCAGGGCTTCATAGTTCTTACAGAGGCCAATTTTACATCCTCTGATGCTTATGCCATTCATGGTCCTGTATTTGTGGGAGGAAATTTTATTGTAAATAAAGCTTCTTATGCAACGGGTGAAATAATGAAGACAGACAATGGAAGTTTTGTCTTTCCTGGAGATGGTGCTACCAAAACAGGCTTATTGATCAATGGCAGTGTTACCTGGACCTCTGGCCAGGTTTCGGTTCAGAACAGCAGTTACATCCACATTGGTAATAGTGCTGGTTCAACGAGCTCTGACAACTCTAACAGTGGACCCACATTCATATATGCAACATCAGGCAACTACACTACCAATCCCAGAATTACAGGTACGATTGACCAAACCCCTAACCCGGCGGTTTTTCAAACTTCGACATTTGATGGTGCGGCATTATTTGATACATATAGAAACAATGCCTTTGGTATGTCAAACTGTGCCAACAACGTACAGTTGCAAAATAGTTCGGGGGTAAACATTTCTGGTAATACTGTGAGTACAGCTCAGGCAGTATACATCAATTCATTGGCAACGGGCGTCAACCATTTAAAGTTAACTACAGCATCTCTGGCCAATATTCAGGGTATAGTTTATCAGGGCAGCGGCATTCCCAGTGCTACCAAAATATTAATCATCACCATAGTACCTACGGGTAACGTCACCTGGAACTTACCCTGGACCAGTGGTGTATCTGCTACAGAGAGTCCATACATCATGTGGAATTTTTCAGGGGGTACAACTTATACCATTACCATGAGTCAATCCAATGCATTTTATGGTACCCTCTTTGCACCTAATTTTAACGTAGTTAAAAACGATTATAGCAACATCTACGGAGCCATGGTATGTAAGAACCTCACCATGGGTCCAGGTTCTATTCAATATTATCCTTTCAATGCAAGCATTACTTATTGTTGTAGCAATGTGACCACAGCTGGTTCTATTTCCGGAGACGAAACCGGTTTGTGTGGCTTTGACCCTGCAGCAACTGTAAACGTGACCAGTGCATCAGGGGGTACAGGTACTCTTGAATATCGTTGGGATCGAAGTCAGGATGGTGGAACAAATTGGTCTGAAATTCCAACAGCTGCAGCTACCACCTTCAATCAAAGTATTATCAATGTAAATACCCTACTTAGAAGAAAGGCCAGAAGAAGAGGCTGCTCCAGCTTTTTAACTACCAACACAGTAACCAAAACTGTAACTCCGATTACGGTGACAATTACCGGTAATTCCAATGTTTGTCCCGGAGGTAGTACTACCCTGACGGCAAGTTCTGCTGGAGCCGGAGGGACTTATCTATGGAATACCGGAGGTACCACCCAAAGTATTACGGTCACTCCAGGCCCAAGTTCTACTTACATTGTGACCGTTACTCAATCCAGTGGTTGTTCCAATACTGCCTCTTATACTGTGACAGAAGTACCTTGTACAGGTACATCGTGTTTTATAAGCACGAATAGTGTTTATGTGACCAGTGATCGCACCATAACCTATACCCTGGATCCTGCAAATAACTCCATACGATTTAGGACTACCTTGTCTAAAAATTATGTGGACAACACCTATGGTACCAATATTATAGGATGGACCTCCCATTCATTTTCGGATCTGGTAACCTCTGATGCTATAACAATGGCAGTTTATGATGGTGCCAACACGAAAAAACTGGAGTTTAAACTCGATTTCTTATCTGCCAGTGGTGCCACGGCATCAGGATATGACTGCCTCGGTGTAAGCGGCGGAGATGGCAGTATGATTGTAGGTAGTGCCAGTGATATCATTTCAGCTACTTCATCAATGGATGTCAATTTTAACACCTACAACTATGTTTTGACTACGGATTCGCCTGATACTGACAATAATTACACTCCTGATCCTGCATACCCAAATTGGATTTTTGATGTGTGGTATGAAGTGGAAATCAAATTATCGGCAATGGGAGCTGCTGGTTTTGGTAGTGTAGCAGTGACAACAGTTCACGCCAGCCCTGCAAAACTGGGTACAACGGATGAGACCGTAAGTTCTATTACCTGTTGCAATTTGTTTGATCCAACTATGTATGGTCCTACCACATTTTGTGCTGAGAGCAGTGATCCTCTTGAAATCGGAGTCAATGAGGCGGGTATGTCCTATTTATGGAGTACGGGTGCTACCACTCAGGCAATAGACGCAGCACCCATCAATGGCACCTATACAGTGACTGTTACCAATAGTGAAGGATGTTCTAAAGTGTTATCAAAAACCATGTCCATTAAGCCATGTTATGGTTTTGCATGTTTTAATGGCAGCAGCAGTGTATCTGCCAGAGCAGATTGGTCGGTTGTATATGATCCTGATCCCGCGAATGATTATGTGAAAGTGCGCATCTCGCTGTCCAAAAACCTCGTGGATAATACCTATGGTTCTTCAGCCATTGGATGGGGTAGTGGGCATACTTTTAATGACTTATTGAATTCAGAATACCTTACCATGGCACTGTATGATACTAGCAATGTCAAGCAGATGGAATTGAAGTTGGATTACCTGAGCGCTGATGCCGGTTCTCCCTCAGGCTATGGTTCGCTTGGAGTGAGCGGCGGAGATGGTTCACTCATTTCAGGCACAATTTCTGATGTATTAAATGTAACCACCTCAATGGATGTCAACTTGAATGATTACTCGTATTTGCTAACATCCAGCTCCCCTTCCACGAATAGCAACTACGATATTAACCCACTGTATCCCAACTGGATTTTCGATGTTTGGTATGAAGTGGACGTAAAATTGTCAGCATTTGGAACCAAAGGATTTGGTTCAGCCTCCATTGTAGGTTTTGAAACGAGCCCATCAAAACTGGGCCCTACTTCATATACATTAACCCAAGGAGGATGTTGTGAACTTCAGGTAAGCATAGTAGGTACAGACTCAATTTGCTCAGGCAATAGTACATTGCTTACCGCAAATCACATCTCCAATCTATCAAAGACCATAACTGCATTTGAAGATACCTATTTGTCACAGGCTTCAACAGGAACCAATTATGGATCTTGCAGTCGTCTGTATACTGGCTTGGGTTCCAGTTCAAGGGCAAGGTCACTTGTCATTTTTGATTTGAGTTCCATCCCCGCTGGGAGTACTATAGTTTCTGCCAAATTGGTGATGACCAAAACAGGTGGAAGCAATACAACGGCTACCAACATTGGTGTTCATAGAATTACCAACCAATGGACAGAAAATACAGGCAGCTGTACTGGCAAATCTGCTCCGGCCAATTGGAATCAAAGAAGAACAAGTACCAACTGGACAACTGCCGGAGGTGATTTTAATGCTACAGCTGAGTCTACTATTGCTGTAGCCGCTAATGCTGCTTATACCTGGGATGTAAAAAACCTGGTTCAAGGCTGGGTCAACGGCACTTATTCAAATTTTGGGTTAATGCTGAAAAGGACTACAGAGGGAACCTCAAACCAGAAGTATTTTGCCAGTAGTGAGGCAACAACGGCGAGTCAAAGACCGAAATTGGATATTGTTTATGAGGGCCCAGCCACCGGAGCCATTGTAAACTGGAGTGATGGCTCTGTAGGTCAATCCATTACGGTTTCTCCTTCATCTACAACACTATACACAGCAATTGTAAATGATGTTTATAACTGTACGGGCTCTGAAAATAAAAATGTAGTTGTAAAGGCCAAGCCTGCAGTTTCTATTACAGGGTCATCTGTTATCTGCAAAGACTCAATCACTCAACTTTCACCCACTTCCGGTGGAACATGGATCAGTAACAGTCCAACAGTTGCTTCTGTGACAAACGGAGGAAGGGTAACTGGTGTCAATACAGGATCTGCCAATTTTACTTTTACCAATACTTCTACAGGTTGTTCTTCCAATCCCACTTCCAATATCACCGTTGATAATCCACCTACAGCAACCATCACCGGAGCTACTACCATATGTGAAGGATCTACCACTACGCTATCACCCACCACAGGTGGTACCTGGACCAGCAGCAATACTTCAGTTGCTACTGTTACCAATGGAGGGGTTGTCACAGGAATAGCTGCAGGTTCTGTTACCTTTTATTTTACAAATACGATTTCGGGTTGTCGGAGTGCTGCTACCTCAGTCATTACAGTGGTAGCCAGACCGATCGTCAACATATCGGGCACTTCCTCAATTTGCCCCGGAACAACCACAACATTAACCCCAACATCCGGTGGAACATGGAGCACAAATAATCCAGCAGTAGCTACTGTTACCAATGGAGGTGTGGTCACCGGTGTTGATGTCGGTACAACAAGTTTTATTTTTACCAGTTCTGCAACAGGTTGCACAAGTATTCCTACGCCTACTCTTACTGTGAATGCCAAACCCATTGCCACACTAACAGGCCTAAGCACTGTTTGTATTGGCACCTCCATAGGTATTACTCCTGGTACGGGCGGTACCTGGGTAAGCAGCAATGCATCTATTGCCAGCATAACCAATGCAGGTGTAATCACTGGTGTTTCAGTGGGCTCTGCTACCTTTACATTTACATCCACATCAACTGGTTGTATCAGCAACCCTTCTGCTGTTGTGACCGTATCTACAAGACCAACAGCTTCAATCACCGGAAGTAGCAGTTTGTGCATTGGTACTACTACAACATTGACACCCTCAACAGGGGGGGTGTGGACCTCCAACAATCCGGTTGTTGCCAGTGTTGACAATAGTGGATTGGTGACGGGCTTGTCAAATGGCATTGCAACTTTTACGTTTACACAAAACTCCAATGGCTGCATCTCAAATGCCACCAACAATGTTATAGTAAATGAAAAGCCTATAGTAAGTATAACAGGGGCCACTTCTGTCTGCCTGGGCCTTTCTACTACTCTATCTCCAACAAATGGTGGAACCTGGGTATCGAGCAACAACAACATTGCAACGGTAACCAATGCCGGTGTTGTTACAGGTATAGCCCCAGGTACTGCAACTTTTATCTTTACCCTTAATTCTACCAATTGCGTTTCAAATTCAACGGGTTTGATTACTGTCAATGCACTACCCGTTGCCAACGTTACCGGAGGTACTGCAATTTGTAATGGCACCACTACTACACTCAGCCCTTCAACGGGCGGTACGTGGGTTAGTTCAAATCCAGGCATTGCCAGCGTAACCAATGATGGAACCGTCACCGGAGTGGCATCGGGCTCTGCTACTTTTACATTTACACAGGGATCAACAAGCTGTGTTTCACTTCCTTCAGCACCTGTGCAGGTCAATTTAAAACCTTCAGTATCTATTTTGGGTTCTAATAATATTTGCGAAGGTACAAGTACTACTCTTTCACCCTCAACCGGTGGAACCTGGATAAGCAATTCACCTTTAATAGCTTCGGTTACCAACGGAGGTGTTGTGACAGGCCTTGATGGCGGTACTTCAACTTTTACTTACCGCCAAACTTCTACAGGTTGTGACTCTGATCCCACGCCTCCGGTTACTATTAAAGCTAAACCAGATATCTATTTTACTGGTCCTGATAGCATCTGTTTGGATGGCAATAGCCAATTGTTCCCAACCACAGGTGGTAGTTGGATAAGCAATCATCCTACAATTGCTACTATTAATAACTCTGGCCTTGTCACAGCCATTGGTACGGGAAATGCAACATTTAGATTTACCGATGCTACTACAGGTTGTACCTCAGATACATCCGCTTTTTTAACCATAGCATCTAAACCTCTTGCCATTCTTACGGGGCCATCTTCCATTTGCATAAACAATACTACTACTTTATACCCTACATCAGGAGGTATTTGGACTTCAAGTAATTCTGCCATAGCTTCTGTCACAAATTCCGGTGTTGTTACAGGGGTAAGTAGTGGAAATGTCACATTTACTTTTGTAGAAAATGTCTCATTGTGTCAATCTCTTCCATCGACTGTCATTCAAGTTAAAGCAAGGCCTGTTATTGCAGTAGATGGAGATACCACTATCTGTGTAGGGGCTACTTCATCTTTGACACCATCTGTGGGTGGCACATGGACGAGTTTAAACCCGGATGTTGCCACTATTGATAATACAGGCATCATTACAGGAAGAAGCCAAGGGTCAGCCACCTTTTATTTTGTTGATGCAGTTTCCAGTTGTATTAGTGACACATCCTTAGTATTCTCAGTGAATGATGCTCCCATTGCAGGTATAAGCGGTGTCGACTCAATTTGCATTGGCGAGCACAGCTCTTTATTTCCTATGACCGGAGGAAGTTGGATGAGTTCCAATAATGCGCGGGCAACGGTAACCAATGCAGGTGTAGTCACTGGTGTTAGTGCCGGCAAAGTTTCGTTTGTTTTCGTGGATGCCCTTACCCATTGCCATTCAGAACCCACAGACAGCATTACCGTCAAAGGAAAAGAAATTGTATTAATCGACGGAGATACCTCTATTTGTATAGGCACAGAGACGCAGCTCATTCCCAATAATGGTGGAATCTGGTCAAGTACCAATCCATCAGTAGCTACTGTTGACAACACAGGACGTGTGACGGGAATTTCAGATGGCAGCGTGAGTTTTATATTTCTTGATTCGGGCACCGGTTGTAGCTCCGATACCAGTGAGGTGGTAATTGTGCACGAAACGCCTGTAGTTAGTATCTCGGGTGCCTCATTGATTTGCACCGGAGATTCTACCCAGTTACTGCCGTCATCAGGTGGAACCTGGAATTCAGGAAATGTTGATATTGCTACTGTTTCCATCGACGGCAAGGTCATGGGTGTGGATGGAGGTTCAGTAAAATTTGTATATACGAATACTGCTACCGGATGTTCCTCTGATAGCACCTCAGCCGTTGTAGTATTAGACAGACCACTAATTTCGATCCAGGGTTCAGACGCCATTTGTGTTGGTTCTACAACGCAGCTGTTGCCCAACTCAGGAGGTAACTGGCAAAGCAGTGATATAACAAAAGCTACCATCACAAATACTGGTTTGGTAACTTCTGTGGCTTCTGGATTTGCACACTTCACCTATACTCAAACAGCTACAGGGTGCAAATCTCAGCCGTCTGATACTATAACTTTTCTGGTTAAGCCAGTTGTTAGCATAACAGGTAGTCCTACAATCTGTGAAGGCGACAATTCACAATTGTCACCATCAATTGGAGGCACATGGCAAAGCAGTAATTCAAACATAGCCTCCGTCTCAAATGATGGTTTTGTATTGGGTATGTCAGGCGGGTTAGCCAATTTTACTTTTACCCTCGATAATAGTTCCTGTGCCTCTGATCCGACCAATGATGTTACCGTCAACGATCGACCCATCATATCACTTTCAGGTAGCAACAATATGTGTCTTGGTAATACACTTCAAGCCCTGCCTTCATCTGGAGGTACCTGGTTAAGTAGTAATACCGCAAAAGCGACCATTAACAATGCCGGACTTATACAATCTGTGAGCCTTGGCAATTTCAAAGTAATATTTACCTCTTCATTGACGGGTTGTAAATCCGATAGCAGCCAGATCATCAACATATATGATGTTCCCTCTATTTCCATTACCGGAAATGACACCCTTTGCGCAGGATCTACTTCCACTCTAAGTCCTTCTACCGGTGGTGTATGGTCAAGTTCAGACCCAATGGTAGCATCAATTACAAACAGCGGTGTAGTTACGGCCATAGCAGATGGATTGTCCAACTTTGTATTCACTAATGGGATCTCGGGTTGCAGCTCACTGCCTTCATCAAACATTCGGGTTTATAATAATCCAGTTGTCAGTATTACTGGTGCCAGCACTATTTGTGAAGACGTCACTACTACTCTTTCTCCCACAACAGGAGGGCACTGGGTTTCCAGTAATTCTGCAATTGCAACTGTAAACGATTCGGGTATAGCCACAGGAATTTCAGGGGGAAATGCAAGATTTACTTTTACGCAAACTTCTACGGGTTGTTCGTCTTCTCCTACTGGCTGGATCACTGTGGTTGATCAGCCCGACATTGCCCTGAGCGGGCTTAGTCAGATATGTGACGGTGCTACTACCCAATTTATTCCTTCCACAGGAGGTGTATGGTCAAGCACAGATGCTTCTACTGCCACCATTACCAATGGAGGACTTGTTACAGGCATTAATCCTGGGACAGTGAGATTTTATTTTACTTCAACCCTTTCCAATTGTACATCTGATACCAGCATTGAAGTGGTAATCCACCCCATTCCTGTTGCTGCAATCATTGGACCTGATTCTATCTGTGCCGGTACCAACACTTTTTTGTCTCCTACATTTGGTGGTACATGGTTGAGTTCAAACAACTCAATTGCAACAGCCAACGAAGAAGGAGTAGTTTCAGCTGAGAATGCAGGTAAGGTAAGATTTATATTTACCTCAGAAGCCAATTGTGTTTCCAATCCCACGGCTTGGATTGAGGTATTAGACGATCCGGAAATTTATATGATTGGCAAAGACTCACTTTGTATCGATGACTATGCTTTAGGCTTTCCGGTCAATGGGGGTACCTGGGTATCAACCAACCCAAGCGTAGCCTCAGTTAGTCAATACGGTGTCATTACGGCCCTTCAACCGGGGGTGGCTGACTTTTATTTTATAAGTGATACTACTGGCTGTGCTTCCAGTGAAATCCTAGATGTTATTGTCAATGCCAGACCAACCGCCTACTTGAGTGGCCCTGATGTTATTTGCATAGGTAGCATCACCACGCTAAGCCCTGCAACCGGAGGTGTATGGGACAGTGCAGATCCGTCTGTGGCCTCGGCCAATGCAAGTGGTATTGTAACAGGTCTAATTAATGGAACCACCAAATTTGTATTCACAGATGCTAACACAGGTTGCGCCTCAGATTCTACTGAATTGATTACTGTCAATGACATCCCAGCCGTGTCGTTGGATGGACCAGCGGTTATGTGTGTTGGGGCTACCACACAACTAAATGCAGCTACCGCGGGTTCTTGGCTAAGTTCAAATCCATCGGTAGCAACGGTTACCAGTGAAGGACTGGTTAATGCCATTAGTCAGGGTGTTGTTGATTTTACTTTTCACTCTTCTGTATCAGGATGTCCTTCTAACCAGATTGCGGGCATCGTAGTCAATGGCAACCCTACGGTTTCTATCGATCTCGCGGGCTCTGCTTGTGTCAACAGTTCCACCCAGCTCCAGGCCCTTGTAAGTGGTGGCAATTCTCCTTTTACTTTTGATTGGCAGGGTCCCAATGGCTTTACAGCAAGCGCACAAGCTGTTGGAATTACTTCTAATGGCACTTATCATGTGACCGTGACAGATGAAAAAGGTTGTTCAGCTGAAAGTACCGCTTTTATTCATGAACTGTTTGAGCCATTGATCATAACCCTACAACCTGAAGTATGTGAAGGTACAAGTGTTACGTTGATTGCCAGTGGCACCAATGTCGTTTCTTATCAATGGAGTGCCAACGCGGGAAATGCCACCACGCAGGCAGTATCTGTTACCCCTGTTTATCCAAACTCTACTTATGTAGTAACAGTAACCAACGACATCGGATGTTCTTCAACAGCTGTGACCACCATTTTGGCCAAACAAACACCAGTTGTTCACATCACCGGCAATGATTCTATCTGTGTATACAATACTACTACACTAACCCCTACTACTGGTGGCACTTGGCTTTCTACAAATGGAGCCATTGCTTCGATCAATAATGACGGTCTTGTTACAGGGCTTTCACCTGGATCATCTACTTTTATTTTTACATCTTCTTCCAATGGTTGTTCATCAAGAGCTTCATTGCCCGTTCATGTTATGAAACGACCTTTTGTAGCCATTACCGGTGATACATCGCTCTGTCTTGGTGGATCTTCTACTCTTTATCCTACAGAAGGAGGAATCTGGACCAGTTCTCATCCCGCCATCGCTTCGGTGACTAACTCCGGTTTGGTTACAGGCATCTCTCCGGGTGACGCTGCCTTTACCTTTGTTTCAGATACTACCGGCTGTTCCTCGGTGACTGATACCATCGACGTTAACCAACACGAAGGCTCGGTAGTAAGCGGTGATAATAGTATTTGCGTAGGTGAATCCACCGTTTTGTCTGCATCCAACCCCGGTGGCACCTGGACTACTTCCAATGCGGCAATAGCAACGATCAATAATTCGGGACTTGTAGCAGGTATTGCACCTGGAAATGTAACCATAACCTATACCCGAAATACAGGTGCTTGTGTCAATTTTTCTACTTTCCAAATTGTAGTCAATCCTACACCATCTACAGCAATCTCCGGATCGGCAGTGGTATGCGCTGGTAGCACTACAACACTATCACCTGTTTCCGGGGGTACATGGTCTAGCAGCGATCCGTTAACTGCAACCATCAACAATGCTGGTTTGGTTACTGGTGTGCAGGCAGGTAATGCTACATTTGTGTTCACCAATACCGCTACTGGCTGTGTTTCCAGTGCGTCCAGCCCCATTACAGTGTTGAGTAAGCCCGTTGTTTCCATCATTGGGCCTTCTGTGGTTTGTGCTCAGAGTACAACCCAGCTTACTCCGGTATCGGGTGGCACCTGGGTAAGTTCCAACCCGGCCATCGCATCAGTGACTTCCGGTGGAGTGGTTACCGGGATAAGTGGTGGGACAGCTACTTTTAGATTTACGCAAGCTTCAAATGGTTGTATTTCTGATCCTACATCGCCTATTACTGTACATAATAAACCTGCTTTGGATCTGGTGGTCAATGGCAGTCGTTGTCTTACAGATACTACTACGATTACGGCCAATGTTTCCAATGGTGCTAGTCCTTATACTTATCAATGGACAGGTCCTTCCTTTAATGGTACGGTTGCTTCTTTTGCGGTAACTGCTGCTGGCCCTTATCAGGTTACTGTCACAGATCAGAATTTGTGCGTGGCCTCCTCTTCAGTGCAAATATTTGACCCATACCTACCGTCTATCGTGGCATCGAAAACAGCCATTTGTGAAGGCGAATCTATACAACTAAGTGTAAATGCAAGTTCTGCTACTGCTTATCATTGGAGTAGCAATACAGGTGGAGCCACATCTGCTACCTTATCTTTGTACCCTCCGGTACCTTCTGCATTGTATGTAGTTACTGTGACAAGCCTCAATGGTTGCACTGCAACAGCTGCCAGTAACATTACAGTGAATGCGCGGCCTGCGGTGTCCATCAGCGGGCCATCTCAGATCTGTTTAGGTCAGATTACCAGCTTACTTCCTTCAACCGGGGGAATATGGGTGAGTAGCAATTCAGCAGTAGCAACTGTCAATTCCAGTGGCATAGTGCAGGGAGTTGCCCCTGGAAGTGCCAGTTTTGTGTTCACCAATGCGAGCACCGGGTGTACTTCTGTGCCTACATCAGGAGTCACTGTAAATGCCAAACCTGTCGCAAGCATTGTAGGTCCAAGCACGATTTGTGTGGGGGCAACTACTTCGCTTAATCCTACTTCAGGCGGCACCTGGCAAAGTTCTGATCCTGCTTTGGCTACCATCAATAATGCCGGTGTAGTAAACGCGATTAGTGCCGGGGTAGTTTATTTTACATTTACCATCTCATCATCCAATTGTTCATCTGACCCCAGCAGCCCCATTACCATCAATCCAAAACCGGGCATAAGTTTTACAGGATCTACAACGGTTTGTATTGGAACCAACTCATCTTTATCTCCTACTTCAGGTGGGATATGGACGAGCAGCAATCCTTTGGTGGCTTCCATCGGCAACAATGGTTTTGTATCAACGCTATCATCAGGTACCACCACGTTCCAATATACCCAAACCTCAACAGGTTGCTCATCAGAATTGTCGCCTACGCTTACCGTCAATGGCAAGCCAGTGGTGAGCATCATTGGAGATACCATACTATGTGTAGGTGAAACCAGTCAGGCAATGAGCCCCGGCCCCGGCACATGGACTTCAAGCAATCCATCGACAGCAACCATCAACAACGATGGACTAATCAATGCATCTGGCCCTGGCTTGGTTAGTTTTACATTTACATCCTCTGCTACTGGTTGCCCATCATTACCAACAAAAACTATTTTGGTCAACCCCAACCCTGCTATTTCAATTGATGGCCCAACTTCCATTTGTTTAACAGGCACCACACAACTGTCTCCCAATGCTGGTGGTGTATGGACCTCTAATCATCCTACGGTGGCATCAGTCAATAACAGTGGATTGGTGACGGGCTTATCACAAGGTGTAGCCCAGTTCCGTTTTACTGAATCGGCAACTGGCTGTGCATCAGTAAACGCTTTATCCGTGGTGGTATATGGCAAACCTACCGCCCTCATCACAGGACCCAAAAATATATGCATAGGTTCAAATACTACTTTGCAGCCCTCCAGTGGAGGCTTCTGGATTAGCTCCAATAATACAGTAGCTACCATCAATGCCGGTGGTATTGCCACCGGAATCGGGGTGGGTACTGCCAGATTTATTTTTGTTGAATCACTGTCGGGATGTATTTCAGATTCTACGGATATAATAACCGTAAGTATTAAACCAGCCGCATCCCTCACTGGTGACAACACTCTGTGTATAGGTGAAACTTCTTCAGCCATACCTGCAACCGGTGGTGTATGGATTAGCAACAATCCGGGTATTGCTATTATCAACAATGCAGGTATTATTACTGCTGCGGGCCAGGGGCAGGCGACTTTTACTTATACCCCGTTGGGAGGTTGTCCATCTGATCCTGTGGGTCCTGTTATTGTCAATGGCAAGCCGGTGATCAGCACGGGAGCTTCAACAAACCTTTGCCCGGGTCAGTACATGCAGTTTATGCCCTCAACCGGTGGCGACTGGTACAGCCACAATCCGTTGGTAGCTTCCATCAATAACCAGGGGCAGATATCCGTAATAACACAGGGTACAACCAAGTTTGTATTCAGAGATAGTTTGACAGGATGCTACAGCGACTCCAGCGCCTTGTTTACAGTTCATCCAAGGCCTTTTGTGGCATTCATTGGTCCCAATGTAATATGTCAGGGCAGCACAAGCCAACTAACACCTACCTTTGGGGGTATTTGGACAACTTCCAATGAAAGTGTGGCACCTGTTGGCAACAATGGTGTTGTGACCGGCATTGGTGCTGGTACTGCCAGCTTTACTTTTATCAATAGCACCACCGGCTGTGAGTCCAATATTCCCTTGAATGTTACCGTAAATCCAAAGCCCATTGTGATCTTGCCGCAAACTCAATTATGTAAACAAGACAGCATCATTCTCCCTTCATTGGGTGCAGGTACCTGGGTAAGTCTCAATCCATCCATTGCAAGTATCAATACAGCAGGAAAAGTATTAGGCTTAAGTCAGGGTTTGGCAAGATTTAAATTTACCTATGCTTCCACGGGATGTGTTTCTGATCCTTCAGGGGGGGTTGTAGTCAATGATTTGCCCAATACCTCTTTTGTTGGACCGGATGAAATATGTGTAGGTATGACCACACAAGCACATCCTTCAACGGGTGGTGTATGGGAAAGTTCAGATGAAACAGTAGCACTTATAGACAATATGGGCGTAGTCACAGGTCTGAATGTGGGCACAGCATCCTTCCGTTTTACCGATGTTTCTACTGGTTGTACTTCTGATGGCAGCCTTATCTCCTCTGTCATTTCCCCGGTAAGTGTAGGGGTCAATGGACCTACTGAACTTTGTATTGGTTATGAAACCCAGTTGTATCCATCTACAGGAGGTGTTTGGTCTAGTACCGACCTGGGGATAGCGCTTGTAGACAACAATGGCAAGGTTACGGGTGTTGCCCCGGGCAAAGTGAGCTTTTCCTATACAGAAATTGAGACTGGGTGCATATCCAGAATGATGTTGGATGCCGTAACGGTTAAACCATGTTTGGATCCCGACTTCAATATCACATCACTCAATACAGTTGTTAAGGGTAATATTTCTACCAACGATGAAGTGGTTGCAGGAATGACCTATGGCGCCATTACCATTTCATTGGAAAAACCTTATGGTAGCATTCCTTACTTTGCTCTTAACCCAGATGGTAGTTATGAGTTCAGTGCCACAATTGCGGGAGAATATGTGTATCGTGTTTCTGTTTGTCTTACAAGCAGACCATTTGATTGCAATTTTTCTGAGCTGAGCATCAAGGTTGTGGATCCTTTCAATTTTGATGCCAAGCCCATCGGTAATGTAGATATTGCAACCACCAATCTTGTGAGTAATACTGAAATGGGTGAGCCTGTGATTTTGGATCCATTTGTAAACGATCGATGCCTTAAAGGTACAGGTTGTACCATGGATACCAATACCATGTTGATTCTCACCAACCCCAAATATGGAGTTGCATCATTGTTGCCCAATGGTTCAGTATTTTATATGTCCAATCCAGCCTTTAAAGGTTTGGATACCCTACGATATAGGGTTTGTGTACAAGGTGAATATAACAATTGTTACATATCCAAACAGATCATTACCGTCAATGCCTTAAATGCAGAAAACAGCACAGTGGCAGCCGATGATATTGCAATCACCGGCAGGAATACACCATTTTTTACAAATGTGTTGACCAACGACAGCGACCCGGAAAACGAAGCCATGACGGTAACACCTCAAGGTAGTTCTGTGGCTCCAATAATCGTCCAGCATGGAAGTTATTATATCACGGCTTTGGGAGATCTATACTTTAACCCTGCGGAGGATTATACCGGACCTGTAGATATAGTATACACGGTTTGTGACAACCACAGCCCTTCATATTGTGCTAAGGCAACCTTGCACATTTTGGTATTAGATGATATTTCATTACGCATCAGGGTTTACCTCGAGGGACCTTTGCGTGAAAATGGCAATGTGTATTCCCCATTTGGTAAGCCTTTGATGAGAGACAACCTAAGAAACAATCCGGTAACAGGCCAAAATCATCTTCCTTTGATTGATCCCTACCGTAATCCTATGGCCAATTTTGATTTGTCATACAGGTACAATCAAATGACACCGGGTACCACAGCCAATCTTGAACTAATTCAAGATTCTGCAGCTGTATTTTCAGTCAATGATCACAATGCCATAGTAGATTGGGTTTTTGTAGAATTGAGATCCAAAGAAGATTCTACCGTGATCATTGGAGCAAGAGCGGCTTTGCTGCAACGAGATGGTGATGTAGTAGACCTGGATGGCTTTAGTGATCTTGCTTTCCCGGGAGTGCTCACGGATAGTTTGTATGTGGTGGTCAGACACCGGTCGCATCTTGGTGCAATGTCTCAAAAAGTAGCATATCAACAATTGGTAGATTTTACCGACCCTGATATGCCTGTGTTCGACTTTGGTACTTCCCTCAACAATGGCAACGACTATACAGGGCTCAGCATGAACGATGGTGTGATCAATGGCTACAGGGCTCTGTGGGCTGGCGACTTCAACGGTGATGGTAAAATCAAATTTACCAACCCAAATGATGATTTGAATTACCTGTTTTTCGACGTTTTCATCCATCCAGAGAACTATTTGGGTAATGCCAATTTCAATTATGCTTATGGATACTATAGCGGCGATGTCAATATGAATGGAAAGGCCAAATTTGACAATCCCAACGACGACAAAAACCTGTTGTATGCTCAAATCTTATTCCACCCGCTCAACATTGATTTCTTGTCGAATTACAATGATTTCATCGAGCAAGTACCCATAGGTCAATAGGTATTTTTCAGATCAGTTTGCAGTGTATTTATAAGCTTTCAATAGCCATTCAAAAAGCTGCAACTAAAATGAATGTTTAACCTCCATTCTACAGAATATTTATCAAATATTCTGAAAATGTATTTTCTCAGAACAATATTTTAAAAAGCATAGAAATACAGACAATTATTTTATTTTTTCTACATTACATATTAAATAATATTTTAAATTATAAATCTTGTAAAATCAATTACATAAATTTATTTTGCGCATAATTGGGCATAATTTTTGGTGTAATATGGTTTTCACTGCTCATGGCTTTGAAAATTGAGTAATATTTCTTAAAATGTTGATATTCAGCTTTATAAGAAAAAATTAAAAATGTTTAGCACAGCACTTATGTTTTTTTTTAGCAGTAATGGTTTTTTTATTGTCAATTTTTTAGGGTTTTTGGCTTTTACAGTGTCAAATATCTGGAGAAGTGAACAAGAGAAATGTCAAATATTGGCGATTTGTATGTTTTATAATGTCCATTTTCTCTCACTCGACGCTCCCGGAAAATAATTTAATGGAGCTAAAAGAGAATGAATTGACTCAGGATTTGAAACGGCTTATAAACAAATGGACAACCATCTCTATGGCAATGGGGTGGCTTTTGCTGTTTGTAGCCACTTCACATGCCCAAAGTCCTCTGCTCGGTAATCAGGGTTTCCAAATAATAACAGAAGGCAATTTCACATCCAATGGCAGTCACCACATCCACGGTGCATTAGCAGTTGGGGGCAATCTCATCATCAGCAATGGTGGTATTGGAGAAGTTAACATGGATCCAGTAAGTGATTATTATTTCCCAGGTGATGGTAGCACCGCAACTGGTATGTTGGTAGGGGGTAGCATCACATGGACCTCAGGAGAAATCAGAATTCTCAACAACAAATACGTGCACGTTGGCAACAGTACCGGTTCACTTTCCGGGGATAATGGAACCAACAGTGCAACACAGGTATATCCGGTCGGTACTTCTTACAACAACGCCAAAAAAATTAGTACCACCATAGACCAAACACCTTCTCCGGCTGTGTTTCAGGCCTCACCCCTGAATTTCACTACCATGTTTGAAACATTCAACAACAATTCTTTTGGTCTGTCCAATTGTACCGCCAATGTTCAGTTGTACAACAACAGCAACGTTGCCATATCCGGCAACAACGTCACTGCGGCCACAGCCGTAAAAATTACATCCTTAATTGATGGTATCAACCACCTCAAACTTACTTCTACTTCTCTTACCAACATTACCGAACTAAAATTTGAAGGCACGGGCATACCCAGTGCAACTAAAATCCTGGTCATCAGTGTCAACCTCACCGCCAATTATACGTGGAACAACTGCAACATGCCAGGGATTTCAGGCACCCAGGGCGCTTACATTTTGTGGAATTTTTACGGATCTACAACCTATAACCTTACCCTCAATACCGCCAGCTTGTTAATTGGAACCGTATTTGCACCTGCCATGAATTTTCTTAAAACAGGAACAGGTGATATCGATGGTAATATTGTAGCAAAAACTGCATCACTCGGCACCGGAGAAGTTCACTATTATCCTTTCAATAGCAGTGTACCCAATTGCTGTGTCAACGTTACTACACCCGGTGTTATAGCAGGAGATCAATCAGGTGCCTGTGGTTATGACCCTGCTGCTACTACAAGTACATCGAGTGCTTCTGGTGGAAGTGGTACACTTGAATATGGATGGGAATACAGTACAGATGGAGGTACTACCTGGATCAACATTTCAGGCGCAACTTCTACAACTTATAACCCAACAGCCATTTATGTGACCACAAAGTATCGCCGAAAAGCAAGAAGGAGAGGATGTGACTCCTGGACATATTCCAACATCATTACAAAAACCGTTACCTCTTCAGCTACAGCCATCGCAGGTGCGGATCAGTCCCAATGTTACAACAGTGCTTTTTCTCTGTCTGGCAATCAACCCGCCAGTTCTTCTTTTCAATGGAGCGTTGTTTCCGGTTCTGCCGAAAGTCAGGATTGGTACAGCCCTGATATTACCGTTAGTGTTCCTTCTGGTACTTCTGCTACCTTGCGTTATTCGGTTACAACCGGTAGCTGTGTAGCTACAGATGATGTTGTGCTAACCAACACTACAGACTGTTCAACAGTATGTGAAAATCAAATCAACCTCAATGGTGACCTTGAACAAGAAGGTACTGCAACCAACTTCAACCTTAGCTTTCAATCAACGCCTGCCTTACTCATTCAGAAAAACATCACACCAACCAGCTGGTTTGAAAGATATGGTGGTAGTGTTACCAGCACCACAGCTTTCAATGGAGCGTTTTACCTAAAAAAGACGGGAACAGCAGGCAACCCCCACAGTGGCACCCACATGGTGTATATGAAGGGTTCTGGTATTTGTTTATCGTCCTTGGCTACCAACGCTTATTTGGATTGTGGCAAGACATATAAATTCAGTGTTTGGGTGGCGGCATATACAAACAGTACCACGCAAATTGCATCACCATTTGCCCTCGAACATTCATCATCTGATGGTACCAATACCTACGCACCAGCCATTCAGTTAGTGGCACCGGCCAGTACTTCCTGGAACAATTTGAACTGGCAGCGCTATGACTTTATTTTTACGGTACCAGGTAATGGCTACCAATGGGGTGATTTTTATTTTACAAGTGGTGATGCTACTACAGGTATTGTTATTGACGATGTATGTATTACTGAAATTTATGGCGGTTCTTCTGCGTTAGCAGGCCTGGATCAATATGGCTGTAGCAATGTATTTAGGATGGAAGCTACAACCCCTGCAGCAGGATACACTGGCACATGGTCGGTTGCCAGCGGCACTGCCAATATATTATCTCCCAATTCACCTACTTCGCAGGTAACCATCACATCTGGAACTACTGCTTATCTCACCTGGACCGTGACCAACAGTTCAGGCTGTACTTCCTCAGATCAGGTTGCCATCGGATATACCACGGGTACAGGCATGACCGTTAATAGCGCTTCTATCTGTTCCGGTGAATCCGCAACATTGACCGCAACGGGCTGTACTTCTTCTTTATTATGGTCAACTGGGGCTACGACATCGTCCATTACAGTGAGTCCTACAACAACTACAACCTATCGCGTTACGTGTACACCCCCACAAACTACCAACCTCATTTTAAATGGCAATTTTGAAGCCACCACCAATTTTCAAAGTTGGAGCAACTGGGGCAATACGGCCATTACCACCACAGCGGGAGAAGTGCGCACGGGCAGCAAAGCAGCCAAAGTCAATGCAACCGCAGGCTGGGGAGGTTTTGGACAGGAAATAGCCGTCACTCCCAATCAGTTTTTCACCATCTCCTTCTGGGCCAGAGCGGTAAACATGTCAAACCCAGAGGTAGGTGTCACATTTTTCAACTCTGCCTGGACCGAAATCACCAAATCCACTACCATTGATATTACATCAACCACGTATACAAAATACACGTTTACCATCATGGCGCCGCCTTCAGCGGCCTGGTTGCAACTTTATTTTCAATCCGATCAGGAAGGCATCCTGCTAATTGATGATATCGAAGTAGTAAGGGCTACCAGCTGTCAGACGATTGCTACTCCTACTGTTACTGTATCCACTGCAACTCTTGCCATGGCTGTGCCTACCGTTTCTTCCTGCATCGATCATCCCATCCAGGATGTAGCTACGGTAAGTGCTGCAGTAAGCTGGTCCAACGCACCTGTTGGTGATAAGATAAAAGTAACACTCAACAACAAGATTGAAATTATTGATGTTGCCGGTGGTGCTACTTCTCCCACAACCGTAACCTTTATGGTGCCGGCCAACAGTGCTACCAACCAGACCATTACAGCAACCTGGCTCAATACCACAGGCTGTTCTGCCAGCCGTACCTTCAATGCCCCTGCTCCCTGTTCAAGCAATCCGCTCAATTGCGACATTCTATACCTGTGCGGATTGGATAAACCAGCTGACGGAGATGCCTGGGATCATGGGTTTATCAACTACCTGGATGAGGTCAATACTGGTCTTGTCACCCCAATTTTGGTAAAACCCGATGCATCCGGCATGGGTACTTACAACCCCAACAGCCCAAATACAGCTGTTACGGTCGACTTAAGCTTGTACAAAACCATCATAATGTCGCCCACTACTCAAGGCTCTCTTTCAACGGATATGATGAGTGCTTTGAAAGGATTTACAGGTGGGGTACTGAATATGAATTACGATGCCATCGACGATCTTGGTCAGATTACTGGATCGGGCGTGGCTTACTGGACATCGGGTGCCTATACCGATAACACCACTTTTATGGAGGTGTACAATTACGATAACATAGCTCCCATCTACAACCTGGTGATGACCGGAGGTGCTTTCAAAAGCAGTGCTGCGGTTACCCTTTGGGCCAATGCTGGTGACGCCTCTGCCGGAACCAATGGCATTCGATTTAGTTATCCGGCTCACACTCTTGCCGGCATCTCTACTACCCATGGTAAACGTGTTTACCTTGGCTTCCACATGAATGGCCTTTATGCCAATGCTGCCAATGGAGGTGCAATTCCGGCTCCTGCCTCATCTTATTTCCATCCAACCAAACATTTTACCCTCAACGGTAAAATTCAACTTGAACGGGCCATACTTGATGCTGTAGGAACCTGTATGGATGAAATATGCGACAATGGCATCGACGATGATGGCGATGGAAGAGAAGATTGTATAGACCCGGATTGTGGCTTGATTACCAATCGTGAATTTGATAATGGTACCACAGGCTGGCAATTGTACGTACAAGCCAGCAATGCGGCTACCCTCACTCAGGATAAAACCAATCAATTGTCAGGTGTCAACTCGGCAAAAGTCAACGTTACTACTACACAAAATGGTACCGATTGGCACGTGCAGTTAGCTCATACGGGCAAAACACTTGTAGCCGGAACAAAATACACGATTACTTTTACAGCCAAAGCTTCCACAGCAAGAGCAGCTTCTTTTGGATTGCAGCAGGCTGTTTCTCCATACACTTCTTACTACTATCAAAACATCAATCTTACCACTACTGCTACATCTTTTTCATTTGATTATACTCCTACAGCTACCTACTCAGGTGTAACATTATTGTTCAACCTTGCAAAGGCTACAGGCAACATTTGGATCGATAATGTTCAGATTAAAAACAGGTGTGAAGTTTGTACCAATGGCATTGACGACGATGGGGATGGACTGGGTGATGCATTAGACGATGATTGCCCATGTGATCAAATCGTAACCACTACTCCTTCAGGACATACTGCTCAATTTTTGGGTGTAACATACTCCAATGAAGGTGGTGTTTGCCGATCTACCTGGACATATAAAGTCAAAGACGGCTTATCAGGTGGAGACCTTACCCAGGCAGGCTTTGGCAATCTTGTTTGTCAATCTTGTATGGATGGTTCGGAAGATTTTGTGTATGCAGAAGGAGGCACTGCCCAATATGGTAGTGATGCGGTAACAGGTTACTGTGGCTTACGTTATACTGAAGGCTTCACCGCAAACCAGGAAAAAATTTACGTCTTCCAATTGGCAGGTTCTTATAAATTGGGTAAAATTACCTTTGTGGCCAAATCTGCCACTTCTTTGGAAACCGCTATTATCTGTGGTCCGGTCTGTTCAGCACCGGTTTGTGATAACTACAGTGTTTGTCAATCTAACACCTGGTCACCGGCCAGTTGCTCATGCACCAACGCCATTGCCGGAGACGGGATGATATGTGTTGGTGAAAGCACTACCCTTACTGCATCCGGCGGCGGTACCTACCTTTGGAGTACAGGTGCCACTACAGCTTCAATTACAGTCAATCCAACCATAACAACCACCTATACTGTAACCGTTACTGCCAGCGGTGGTTGTGTTTCTACTGCCAGGGCTACTGTAACTGTAAACACCAACCCCACCGCTTCCATAAGTGGTGGTACGTCGGTTTGTTTGGGTTCTTCTGTGACCATGACTGCAAGCGGTGGCGTAAGTTACCTTTGGAATACAGGGGCTACTACTGCAGCCATTACGGTTGCACCAACTGTCAATACTACCTATACGGTTACTGTAACCAATATTACGGGCTGTACGGCTACCGCCACCAGGACCATAACAGTCAATTCCTTGCCTACCCCGACAGTTACAGGTACCAATACTATTTGCAGCGGGCAAAGTACCACCCTCACTGCATCAGGCGGAACCTCATATTTATGGAGCACCTCCGCAACAACCGCTGCTATCACGGTAAGCCCAACCTCTACCACAACTTATACAGTGACTGTTACAGCAGCCAATGGATGTACAGCCACAGGCACCAGAACGGTAACCGTCAATCCAAAGCCAACGGTATCCTATACCGGCTCATCTGTAATCTGTATTGGTGACAATACTACATTATCTCCTTCAACAGGAGGAACATGGACCAGCAGCAATACTGCTGTTGCAACAGTAAGCAATGCAGGAGTCGTCACGGCCGTGGCAGCAGGTACAGCCAATTTTACTTATACAGCAACCGCTACGGGCTGTGCTTCCAATCCAACCGGCAATGCAACAGTTGAAGTAAAACCGGTGGTAAGCATAACAGGGGACAATTCTCTTTGTATCGGAGGTACTACCACCGTATCTCCTGCAACAGGAGGTACCTGGATCTCCAACAACCCAAGTGTGGCAACTATTACCAATGCCGGTGTTGTCACCGCATTGACCGCAGGTACTTCAACATTTAGATTTACTCAGACTTCCAATAACTGTAATTCCTTGCCTACAGCCTCGATTACAGTAGTTGCCGATCCAACACCTTCTGTGAGTGGTGGAGATGTAACCATTTGTACGGGAGGAACCGTGGCCCTTACCTCCTCTGTTTCTGGCGGGTTGGGAACCACTACTTATCAGTGGCAGAGCTCTGCCAACGGCACCATTTGGTCAAACATTTCAGGTGCCACTGCATCTACTTATACAACATCTTCTTTGATTTCTTCTACTTACTACAGAGTGAGTATTACTCAAACCGGCCAGGGTTGTACAGCCACAGCATCAAATTCTTCTTTGATAACAGTGGTCGCAGATCCAGGTATTTCTGTTACCGGGGGAGGTATCAGTGTATGTAATGGAGCTACGGCTACCTTGGGAAGTGTGATCACAGGAGGTACAGGTACTCCATCCTATCAATGGCAAAGCAGTATCAACAACAGCACCTGGACCAACATTACTGGTGCCACTGCTGCCAACTATACAACGCCTGCGATGACTGCTGCAAGGTACTACAGGGTAGCACTTACTATGAGTGGTGTAGGCTGCGGTGCTGTCAACTCTACTGGTGCTCAGGTCACGGTCAACCCCATACCCGCCATTGCCATCCAGGGAGAGACCACCATTTGTTTTGGAGGCTCAACTACTTTAACGGCCGTGGGCTCCAACGGTACACCAGCTTATAGCTTTGCATGGAATTCTGGTCTGGGTAGTGGTGATACCAAAACGCTGGCTCCAGCTGTTAATACAGCCTACCAAATAACAGTGACCGACGGTGGTGGTTGTACCAGTTCTTCAATTGTCAATGTAACAGTAGAAGATTGTTGTACTCCTCCGCCCGTTGATGCCATTTGTACGCCACCTGCCACATTTAATGTCAATGTAGTGGCCACTGGAATTAAGACCTTCCAAAGCTTAACGGGAGTAAGTCCATCCAATATCACCAATAAAATAAAAATTACAGGTACAGGTACCGTAGTTGTCAACCATGAAGACCTGGTACTCAAAAGCAGTACCGCAGTGCTGCAGATTGATGGTCCAACACTAATCGTTTTAGGTTCAATAAAGGTAGAAACCGCTGGAGCCAGATTTATCCAAACTTCGGGTACACTCAGAACCGTAAGGGATGTAAGACAATACGCCAATACAGGTATTTGTATCAGCAATACTTCTATTGAAATTGGAGAAGAAAAAGCCGGTACAGAATTTTACAGTCTTGCTGATTGTTCGGCAGCCAGCTTCATCAACGATGGAGGGTATAGATATCTTTCTGCAGTTTGTATGAACGTTACGCAGGATTTCCAACTCTTAAGTACAGGTACAGGTACCGGCACCAATGGTGTGGATTTGATCAAAAATGCTTGTATTGAGGTTGGCGATAAGGGCAGCAGCAATGCCACAACCCATGCTATGAATTCAAAAGATACTGAAGATGGAGGCCAATGGCAGTCTTCGAGCACACAAAATGTGTATGAAACTACCATCGTTTTGGCCAATGGCAATTTCCAGAACCTGGCCAGAACCATGACTTTATGTGATGTTAAAGTAAAAATCAATGATTCAGGTAGTTTCACCAATGCTTCCATCATGGAAGGATTTCAACTTTGTGTGGCGGTAGATGATGTATTGGAGAATACAGGCATCTGGAGCCTGCCTGAAGTCAACTGGTATTCAAAATCGCTTAACACCACAAATGTACCGGGAGTAGGTTTGGAACTTACTGAGAATGCCATTTTGAGTCAGTGTTTTGTAAGCTGTTCGTGCAGCTTCAACAATTGCGACAATTTTGCTGGTGACCTCAATGGAGATGATGTTATTTGTATAGGTGAGAGCACCGGTCTTGTAGCATCCGGAGGTACCAACTATTTATGGGAAAATGGCAGCACCACAACAAACATAGTGATAACCCCTGTTATCTCTGCCTGGCACGGTGTATATATCGAAGACAACAACAAGTGCTTCAAATACGATTCAATATACGTGATTGTTAATCCACTTCCCACTGCATTTGCAGGTACTGATATGGAAGTATGTTTGGGCAGTGCATCCACTTTGACCGCTATAGCCACAGGAGGTTCAACTCCTTATACCTATTTGTGGGATAATGGCACTACTACTGCCAGTAGAAGTGTAAGCCCTGCAGTTAATACAACATACACAGTGAGTGTTACCGATGCCAATGGTTGTTCCAATGCAGATCAGATCGATGTTGCTGTCAATGCGCTGCCGGTGGCTGACGCAGGTTTAAACAAAGAAATTTGTGTTGGAACCTCAACCACCATCTCAGCCATTGCCTCAGGTGGAACGGCCCCTTATTCATATTTATGGAGTACTTCCTCCTCCTTGCCTACTATCAGTGTGAGCCCGATAGTGACTACAACATATACCATTACGGTTACTGATAGCAAAGGATGTACACGTACTGATGATATGGTAGTGACGGTAAACACACTACCTGATGCCAATGCCGGTGTCGATAATCAAATATGTATAGGGCAATCTGCAACCATTTCTGCTTCTGCATCTGGTGGTGTTGGTCCTTATAGCTATCACTGGAGCAATGGCCAGACTACAGCATCAACAGTGGTAAGTCCGACCATTAGCACTACTTACACACTCACTGTTACCGATGCAAAGGGTTGCACCAAAACGGATCAGGTATTGATTACAGTCAATCCATTGCCAATTGCCAATGCTGGTGTTGATACCATGCTGTGTACGGGCAATTCAGTGGGCCTGTTGGGACAGGCAAGTGGCGGCTTGAGTCCTTACTCATTTTTATGGAGCAATGGTACACCGGCTGCTGCCAACACGGTAATGCCCACTACTACCACCAAATATTATCTTACTGTTACCGATGCCAATGTTTGTTCTCACAGGGATTCTGTGATTGTAACCGTGCATCCAATACCGAATGCAGGACCGGACCCGGCACCACAAAACTGTTATTCAATCGCACAGATCATTATGAGTGCCACTGGAACAGGTACCTGGTCATTAGGTTCGGGCAGTGCCGGAACAGCCGATATTGGTTCTCCTACCAACCCCAATACAGATGTATACAATTTCAGTAATCTGGGTTACTACTACATGGTATGGACCAATAGCGGCGGATGTAGAGATACAGCTACCTTATTTGTGAATGACGCCTGCACCTGTCCGATTTCCGACAACCTGGTAGATGCTCCGGCCACAGTGGTCTATTGCGGGTCTACCGGAACGGTTGTTATTAATGGATATGCTGCTTACCCTTCTTCTGGTGTTTATCAATGGGAATACAGTTTCAATAATGGCAGTTTTTCAAATGCACCGGGTACCAATACATCAGAGGATTATACAACACCAGATCTGGGTATAGGAACCCATAAGTTCAGAAGAAGATTTACCACAACCAGTGGGGTTATATGTTCTACTTTAAGTAATACAATAGCCCTCGTTGTAAGAGACGTACCATCTGTAAGCAACCCAAGCATTGGTGCAATATGTGCAGGTAAAAATGCAACTGTAACACCCAATAGCGGTGGTACCTGGACCAGCTCCAATCCGGCAGTAGCTACCATTACCAATTCCGGCGTAATCACTGGTATTGCTGCTGGCTCAGCTACTTTTACTTTTACCAATAGCATTTCCGGCTGCGTTTCATCCCCAACATCTGCAATCACTGTCAATGACAAACCTTCCATCACCCTCACAGGAGATGCTACCATTTGCCTTGGCACCCAGACTTCACTGATACCTTCTGTTGGTGGAACCTGGACCAGTAGCAATCCATCTATTGCTTCCATTAGCAATGCAGGAACTGTCACGGGTGTAAGTCCGGGTTCAGCTACCTTTACTTTCACTGCTACCAGTACGGGCTGTGTATCTTTGGTGAGTGCTCCCGTAACTGTAAGGAGTATACCTCAGGTCATCATCGATTTTAACGGATCCATTTGTATTACCGATACTTCAGAGCTATCAGCCAATGTAAGTGCAGGTACACCTCCTTATAGCTATCAATGGGTGGGCCCATCTATGACAGCTACTACTAAAAAAATAGACATCTCGACCAATGGAAATTATACGGTAACGGTATCAGACCAAAATCTCTGTACTGCTGTTGCTACAGGCTTCGTTTACGAACGATTTGACCCTGTGATCGTATCTCTTGAAACGAGTGTTTGTGAAGGAAATTCAATGGTACTCAATGCAGTAGCCAATGGAGCTGCCTCTTATTTGTGGAGTGAAAATGCCGGAAGTTCTACCAACTCATTGGTGGAAGTATTCCCCAATCCACCCAGCACTACTTATCACGTACAAGTGACCAATACACATGGTTGTTCTGCTACGGCGACAGCAGTGATCAATGTGATACCCAAACCCGATATTGAAATAACAGGATCCACTTCCATCTGTATTGGTGCCCAATCATTCTTATTTCCGATCTCAGGGGGTACGTGGGTTGCTGGTTCTCCGGGTGTAGCCTCTGTAACCAATGATGGTGTTATCCTTGGCCTTGCCGGGGGGGCATCCAAATTTATATACATAGATTCTATCACAGGGTGTAAATCCGATTCATCGGCAGCCGTGATCATTGGCAACAATCCTGTAATTCTTCGTACCGGGCCCGCCTCTATTTGTGTAGGTTCTACTACCTCTTTCAGCCCTTCTTCAGGAGGGGTGTGGACGAGCAGCAATCCAGATGTTGCAACCATTAACAACAACGGTATAGTGACCGGGGTGAGCCAGGGCACAGCTACTTTTACTTTCTCAGTTGGTGGCACCAATTGTATATCTTTACCTTCAGATCCTATTACTGTACATCCTTTACCGGAAATTCAGCTTTTAGGAGACGATGTTTTATGTATGGGAGAAAACTCATTGCTGAGCCCCAATTCTGGTGGTACCTGGACCAGTAGCAATGCTACAGTAGCTTCCATTTCTCCAACGGGTGTGGTGTCAACCATTGGCCCTGGTAAAGCCAGCTTTGTATTTACCCTGGCTGCAACATCCTGCAAATCTTTGCCATCTGACAGCATCACCATTTTTGCTAAACCCATCATTGCCATTGCTGGGGATAGCGTTTTGTGTGTAGGTGAATCATCAACTTTAACCACCAATGAAGTGGGTACATGGTCAAGCTCAAGCCCTGCCATTGCCAGCATTAACAGCAGTGGACAAATCACTGCCATAGAACAAGGACAGACTACTTTTTCACTTACTTCTTCCGTTTCAGGATGCGTGTCCAATGCGACAAGACCGTTCTTGGTCAATCCGCTTCCTGTTGTGGTTTTATCTGGCTCAGACCAGATTTGTATAGGATCTACTACCCAACTCTATCCCATTAGCGGAGGTATTTGGGAGTCATCAGATTCACTCATTGCTTCCGTAAACAATGTAGGTCTTGTTACAGGTATCAATATAGGTGAAGCAAGTTTTGTATTCACAGATGCTGTTTCAGGCTGTATGGCTGCCCTTGATACCAGCATTGAAATTTATGATAAACCTGCCATCGGCATCAATGGACCTACCACTATTTGCGCTGGTGATACCAGTTATTTATTACCCGCAACCGGTGGTTACTGGCAAAGCACCGCACCTGACATTGCCACTGTCAGCAATGATGGTATCATTATAGGTGTAGATGGTGGAGAAGCTCGCTTTATATATACTGAAGGGGTTTCAGGATGTATATCTGATACTAGCTTACTTGTCAATATTCTGGCAAGACCAGACGTAGCTTTCGACGGACCTTCAGAGGTTTGTGTGGGAGAATCTACTCAGCTGTCACCGGCCTTTGGTGGAATCTGGACCTCATTGAATCCAGACCTTGCAGAGGTGACAATTGATGGAGAGGTAAATGCCATCTCTCAGGGATTAGCAAAATTTGTTTACCAGGAGATTGGAGGTTGTGAATCTTTGCCAACCGACAACCTTATTATTCATGCAAAACCGGAAATTACATTTGCAGGTTCCACCGTCTTATGTCCTGGTCAGACTTCTTTGATAGTACCTACCACAGGTGGTACCTGGACGAGCACCAACCCGGCTGTGGCCTCCATTGACAACAATGGTGTAATTACTTCTGTAGGTTTCGGCGTGGCTAACTTTTATTATACGGAGGCTTCTTCGGGCTGCGTATCCCATCTTTCAGGTGATATGCACGTATACAATGCGCCATTTGTCATCCTCACAGGTTCCTCTCATATATGTGTAGGGGCTACTACTTCTGTTTCCCCTTCAATCGGTGGAGTATGGATGAGCAGCAACCCTACAGTGGCTACGGTCAACAATGCAGGTGTGGTCACCGGTATTTCAGCCGGTACTGTATCGCTCACATTTACCAATGCAACTACCGGTTGTACTTCTGTTACCCCAATTACCATTACAGTTAACCCCAAACCGTCAGCCGCACTGTCTCAGAGCAATATGTGTGCGGGTGATACCATCTTGCTCAATTCGCCTGAGCCAGGCAACTGGATCAGCATGTCTCCGGCTACGGCTAAAATTATTCTGGGTGACTCTGTTATCGGTTTGAACCCTGGAGTCGCTTACTTTACCTTTAAGAGCGAGGCTACGGGCTGCGTTTCTACTTATTCAAGCCCATTATTTGTAAATCCCAAACCTTATGCTCAGGTCATTGGTCCACAAGAGATTTGTGAAGGTTCTACTACAGTTATGGTACCATCTGTGGGTGGAGTTTGGCATTCTTCGGATGAAACAATCGCAACGGTTGACAGCCAGGGCTTAGTCACAGCATTAAAAGAAGGACAGGCTTACTTTACTTTTACTGAACTCAGTACTGGTTGTAAATCTCAATCCAGCGAAACTTCAATCTATGTAACACAGGGAATTACTGTGCAAATCCAGGGATCAACAGATATCTGCCTTGGATACAGCACCCAATTGTCATCTTCATCTGAAGGAACATGGCAATCTCAAGATTCAAAAATTGCGGTTGTAGATAACAACGGCATCGTCACCGGCACGGGCCCTGGCAGGGTTACTTTTGTATTTACAGAGGCCGGCACGGGTTGCAAGGCCAGTCTGCCATCTGATGTGATTTTGGTACGCAACTGTATCGATCCGGATTTTAACGTGACCCTGAAAAATACTACCGTCACAGGCAGTGTGGCTACCAATGATGATGCACCCGTGGGCACCAGCTACGAAGTGGTGTATACAACACTTTCAAAGCCGGTTGGCAGTACCGATGAACTCACCATTGCACCCAATGGTCAGTATCAGTTTAAAGCCAATATGCCCGGTAAATATGTTTACAACGTGCCTGCTTGTGTTCCGCCGGTCTCTTATAATTGCCCAACAGCACAGTTGACTATTACAGTACTGGATATTAGTAACTCATTGCAAACCGCGGTGGCCAATACAGATATAGCCAGCAACGGACCTGATAACCCAATTAATATTAAAATTGCACAAAACGACAATTGTGTAAGTGGTTATCCATGCAATATTGATATAGCTACTCTCGAAGTACTTGAAGGGCCTTACCATGGCACTTATTTTATAAACACGGATGGTAGTTTATCGTACACACCTGATTCCGGTCACGTAGGTCTTGATACCATCGTTTATGAAATTTGTTTGCTTGATGACCCTGGACATTGTGCCGTTTCTGAATTAATTTTGGTGTCCAATTCAAATACAGCAGTCAATTCTACTGTAGCAGCAGATGATTTCTTTTCTGTTTGGCAGGGAGAGACATTGAGTGAAAACCTGATGATGAATGATACTGATCCCGAAGGAGATGCTCAACAAATCACTACCCGCGGAAGCCTCACCAGTCCTATAGTTATATCTGAAGGCAGCTACTATATTGAATCGGATGGCACACTTCATTTTACACCTGCATCCACCTTCAAAGGCCCGGTAGACATAGCCTATACAATATGTGATGAAAATGGATTTTGCACAAATGCAACCGCTCACATCATGGTGTTAGAACCTATGAGTCTGCGCATCCGTGTTTACCTCGAAGGGGCTATGATCGACAACAACAATGCCTTCTCTCAATTGGGTAGACCACTCATGCGTGATAATCTGAGAAAAGGACCGGATACGGGTTGGAATGTAATTCCACAAAAAGACCCATATAAGTTTGCTACACCATACGTAGATGTGACCCAATATTACCAATACACGATGCCGGGCATACTACCACAATACGATGAAATTACAGACTCTGCTACCGTATTTTCGGTAGAAGGCGATGATGCCATTGTGGATTGGGTTTTTGTTCAACTCAGGAGCAAAGATGATTACCGCACGGTCATCGCTACCCGTTCTGGCTTGTTGCAACGAGACGGTGATATTGTAGACCTCGATGGTGTTAGCCCACTGGGTTTTGCGGGCCTGACGGTGGATAGTTTTTACGTAGCTGTACGCCACAGAAGTCATTTGGGTGTTATGTCAAGACTTGTTGCAAGAAACCAACTGGTAGATTTTACGTCGGTGAATACACCTGTTTTTGACTTTGGTACAAGCTTAAATAATGGCTATGATTATACCAATCAAGCCACAAACAATACCACCAAAAACGGCTATCGTACTCTTTGGGCAGGTGATTTTAATGGAGATGGTAAGCTGAAATTTACCAATCCAAGTGATGATATCAATGTACTTTACTTTGACATCCTTTTCCATGAAGGCAACCCCAATGCCAATGCCAACTATAACTTTGGCTATGGTTACTATCAGGGTGATGTCAATATGAATGGCAAAATCAAATTCGACAACCCCAACGACGATAAAAACCTGCTATACGCACAGATTCTGTTTTATAAATTGAATGCGGAATTTATTTCAAACTTCAATTTTTTCATCCAGCAGATACCCTAAATAATTTTTTCCCTTATTTTTTTTATTGCTTTAGAATGTCAAATATTTGACATTACAACTATTCGTTAGTCTTACTGAATAACTGGTGAATTTAATATTAACAAATATTTTTATGTGTATATATTAGTAGCATAAGACATTGCCAGTGAAATGTAAATTTCTTTGCACCCAATTTTTTTTGAATGTCATTGTTTTTACATTTCTATAAATAGTTACTTTTTGCCTTAGGGGCTCACTTCATTTCTCTGTCCATATCATGTACATAGTGTGAAGTAAGCTTTCGGAGTTTCCGAAATATTAAGTCGTAGTATGTATAGGCTTCTCGAAGCCACCAAAACTTACTTAAAAGCACAATATTTTGGAACAGCTAGCACAAGCATGTGGTATTACCACATTATGGAAAAAGTCAATTGCCTTTACAATGGCAACATTCTTCCTGGGAGCACTCCTCGCTCAGAATCCTATTTCAGGAAATCAGGGATTTCAAATCATCACAGAAGGAAACTTTACCTCGGCAGGTTCGCACCACATCCATGGTCCGCTTGCAGTAGGTGGCAACCTCGTTATCAACACAGCGGCCACCAGTGAGGTAAATATGGACAATGTGGGCTCCTATGTATTTCCGGGAGATGGAAGTACCACCACTGGTCTGCTCGTTGCAGGAAGTGTAACCTGGACAACAGGAAACATGAACGTGTTGAGTGGTAAATACATCCACATTGGCAACAGCACAGGGTCTCTCTCTGGTGATAATGGCAACAACAGCAATACCCAGGTTTATCCTTCAGGTGCTTCTTATAACAATGCCAAAAGAATTACCGGTACCATCGACCAGACTCCTAGCCCGGCTGTTTTTCAAAGTGGTGGCTTTGATTTTGCTACTCTGTTTGATACATACAGAAACAACTCATTTGGTTTGTCAAACTGTACGGGTAATGTGCAACTCTATAATGCCAGCAACGTTGCCATTTCCGGTAATACGGTTTCAACTGCACAGCCCGTTAAAATTACATCTTTGATAAATGGGGTAAACCATTTAAAACTTACTACCACTTCTCTCAATAACATCACTGAGTTAAAATTTGAAGGAACCGGTATTCCCAGTGCCTCCAAAATTTTGATCATTACGGTAAACATTACAGCCAACTTTACCTGGAGCAATAGCAATATGCCCGGTATTTCAAATGGAGAGGCACCATACATTCTTTGGAATTTCTATGGTGCATCAACATTTAACCTTACAGTGAATACGGCAAGTCTTATCTACGGCACCATCTTTGCACCATCTATGAATTTGATAAAAACCGGAACCGGTGACATCGATGGTAACATCATTGCCAAAACAGCTTCATTGGGACTCGGTGAAATCCACTTTTATCCTTTCAATGCAAGTGCTCCCAATTGTTGTTCCAACGTCACTGTTGCCGGCACCATCGCTGGGGACGAATCCGGGCTTTGTGGTTTTGACCCCGCTGCTACCACAAGTTCTGTGAGTGCATCAGGGGGTACAGGTACCCTGGAATACCGTTGGGAACAATCCACCGATAACTGGTTAACCTTTAGTGAAATCAGTGGTGCAACTTCTACAACATACAATCCCGGTGTTATTTATCAAACCACCAAATACAGGAGAAAGGCACGAAGAAGAGGTTGCGACACCTGGGCATATTCCAATGTTGTTACCAAAACCATTTCCAATATGCCAACGGCTAATGCAGGTGTTGATCAGTCACAATGTGAAAATGGATTTTTTGAACTAACCGGTAACACTCCATTATCAGGACAAACTTCATCATGGAGTGTGGTTAGCGGTACGGTATACAATTATACAGGTTATTCAAGTCCTTCTGTGGATGTATCACTCCCTACCGGTACCACAGCAACACTTAGATATTCAGTGGTAAATGGCCTTTGTACAGCAACCGACGATGTTGTGATCACCAATACTACAGGATGTAGTACGTCTTGTGTAAATCCAATTAATAGAAACGGTGATCTTGAAACCGAGGGTTCTGCTACCAACTTTAACCTGACTTTCAACTCCACTCCCGCTCTTCTCATTACATCAACCGTTGCTCCTCCTTATTGGTCAGAAAGATATGGAACCAATGCAACCAACACTTCTACTTTTCAGGGAGCTTTCTACTTAAAAAAGACAGGTACTTCCAGTGACCCCCATGGTGGCACACACATGATTTACCTTAATGGTGGCAGTTTTTGTTTGTCATCACTTGCTACCAATGCCAATGTGCAATGTGGCAAGACCTATAAATTTTCTGCATGGATTGCAGCTTATACCAATGGAGCAACTCAATATGACGCTACCTTTGCCTTCGAGCATTCTTCTTCATCACCGGCCAACTCATATTCAAGTAAAATAGAATTGGTAGCTCCAAAAAGTAATTCTTGGAATGACCTCAATTGGCAGCGATACGAATTTCTGATTACCATTCCTTACAATGGTATGACTTATGCTGACTTTTATTTTACCAGCTATGATGCTACCAAAGGCTTTTTGATTGATGATGTTTGTATTACGGAAGTAAGCGCAGGCTCAACCGCTGCTGTTGGTCTCGATCAGTTTGGTTGCTCCAATACTTTTGTTCTATCTGCCACTGCACCAGCATCTGGCTATACTGGCACCTGGTCAGTCAATAGTGGTAGTGCAACTTTGTCAAGCACTACTTCTTTGACCCCAACTGCCACCATTACTTCAGGTAGTGCGGCGAGTTTCAAATATACAGTGACCAATGGTACTTGTACCTCCATTGACAGAGTAAACGTTGGGTACACCACTGGCACACCGGTTTCTGTCAACAGCGCCACTATTTGTGCCGGATCATCAACAACACTCACTGCCACAGGCTGTGCTTCCAGTTTAACCTGGTCAACTGGAGCTACTACATCTTCTATAACAGTTTCACCCGCTTCAACTACCAGCTATTCTGTAACATGCACCCCTGCATCTTCATCCAATCTGGTATTAAATAGCGGTTTTGAATCTGCCACCAATTTCCAGAACTGGAGCAATTGGGCGCTTTCTACAATTACCACAACAGCCGGAGAATACCGCACAGGTAGTAAAGGTGCCAAAGTTGATGGTACTACAGATTGGGCCGGCTTTGGGCAGGACGTTTCTGTTTCCCCGGGTCAATACCTAACCATTTCTTTCTGGGCACGCACTACCAACCCGGGAGCAAATCCAATTGTAAGTTATAATTTTTTCAACTCTGCCTGGGCCGAATTGCAGAGTATTCACAGCACAGCCGTTACTTCTGGTACTTTCACAAAATATACAATGACCGCAGTTGCGCCTCCTAATGCCGCCTGGATGCAAATATCAGCTGCTACAGACAAGGGAGGTATCTTGTACATTGATGATGTTGAGGTAGTCAGAGCTACTGGCTGCATCTCTACTGCATCGGGTACTGTTACTGTTTCCAACGCTACCTTAACAATGGGTGCCCCCGTTGTAAGCGGTTGTATCGATCACCCCATCCAGGACGTAGCTACCGTTTCTGTACCAATCAGCTGGACCAATGCTCCATCAGGTGACAGAATCAGAGTCATGCTCAACAATAAAATTGAATTGATCGATGTGGCTGCAGGTGCTACTTCTCCACAAACCATTGTGTTTGTGGTGCCTGCCAATGGCCTAGCCAACCAAACCGTTACAGCTTCCTGGATCAATACCACAGGCTGCAATGCTTCAAGAACTTTTAATGCTCCTGTAGCTTGTACCAGCAATACCTTGAATTGTAACATTCTATACTTGTGTGGCCTCGACAAGCCATCAGATGGTGATGCTTGGGATCACGGCTTTATCGATTACTTCGATGAAATCAATGCGGGTACCGTTACCCCTGTTTTGGTAAAACCCGATGCTTCTGGTTATGGAACTTACGATCCAAATACCAACACAGCTATGACCATAAACTTTAGCAATTACAAAATGATTGTTTTGTCTGCAACCACTGAAGGTTATGTTTCTACCGATTTGAAAAACTTCCTTAAAAATTATACAGGGGGCATCCTCAATATGAACTATGAAATGTTGGATGACCTAGGCATGATACCAGGTACCGGCGAAGCTTACTGGTCATCAACTGCTTATATCGACAATGCAACCGCCTTGGATATTTACAATTTTGATAACTACGGAGCATGGTCATCCAATGTATTCACAGGAGGTGATTATAAAGCCGGAGCTTCTGCATACTTATGGGCCGCAGCTGGCAATGCCAATTCGGGGGTAGATGGTATAGGCTTCAATTACGAAGCACATGAATTGTCAGGCACCATCTCTACTACCCACGGAGCCAGAGTCCACCTCGGCTATCACATGAATGGCTTCTATGCCAACGCAAGCAATGGAGGTGCCTTGCCGGCTCCTGCTTCTTCTTATTTCCATCCCACAAAACACCTTTCACTGGGTGGAAAATCTTATCTGGAAAGATCCATCCTGGAAGCTGTAGGTGGCTGTCAGGATGAAATATGCAACAACGGCATCGATGATGATGGTGACGGTCTTGAAGACTGTGCCGACCCCGATTGTGGCCTTATCACCAATCGTGAATTTGATGAAAGTACCACAGGCTGGCAATTGTATGTGCAATCAGGCAATGCAGCTACTTTTACCATAGATAAAACAACACAACTATCGGGCATGAATTCTGCTAAGGTGGTGGTTTCTACAACTCAAAACGGAACCGATTGGCACGTTCAGCTGGCACAAGCCGGCAAAACGCTAGTCGCAGGTACTAAATATACGGTTACTTTTTCTGCCAAAGCTTCTACTTCAAGACTGGCTTCAGTGGCCCTTCAATTGGGGGCCTCTCCATACACCAATTATTTTAACCAGAGTTTTACACTTACTACTTCACTACAACAGTTCTCATTTGATTTTACAGCATCAACAAGTATTTCAAATGTTACATTCTTAATTAACCTTGCCAAAGCCACTGGTACCATCTACATCGACAATGTACAAGTGAAAGAAAGATGTGAAGTATGTAACAACGGTCTGGATGACGATGGCGACGGCTTTATAGATGCTCTCGATACAGATTGTAACTCTTGTGAATTCGTTGGACAAAACCTTGTAACCAACGGTGATTTTGAGGCCGGAAACACTGGCTTTGTTTCTGACTATTCCTATACAAGCCCATCTTTGATGTGTGGCAACTGGGGTATTTATAGCATCGTAAGCAGGATTACAGAAGTGGGTGCTCCGCTTGGTTGTAACAACACCATCTGGGCAGCAGCAGATAGGAATGGAGCAGGTGGCAAATTTATGCTCATCGATCCAAGTGCTGCTACCGGTGTCAATGACCGCATCTGGTCTCAAACCGTAACCGTTTGCCCTAATACAGATTATGTATTTTCTGTATGGACAAAAAATGTTTACTATTCTGAGGCAACAGGTTACTCTGGTGTTGATCCCAATTTCCAGTTTACCATCAATGGCATTGCCTTGAGCGGAGCGAACTTTATCATGCCACGTCAATTGAGATCAGATTCATTGAAATGGATTAAGGTACAGGGCACTTGGAATTCAGGTGCAGCTACCTCAGCCAATTTGCGCATTGCCAACATGATTCCGGGCAACTATGGCAATGACCTGGCCATCGACGATATTTATTTTGGTCTATGTGGTAAAACAGTGTCTATCACAACACCGGTAACTACCTTCTGTGAAGGCACCAACACCAATATCCAGGCAAACCTCGAAACCCTCAATTCCAACTGGTCATTTTATGAATGGCTCAAAGATGGCGTTGTTGTTGCTTCTGGTGCAACAGCCACTTCTTATCTGGCAACGGCTCCGGGTACTTACGTGCTGAGAGCATACAATACCAATAACAATTCTGGCTGTCCGCAGGCAAGTAATTCTATTACCTTGTCCATGACACCTCGTCCAACAATAGGTTCATTAAGCGCCACCAACCTTTGTGTTGGAGGTACTGCAACCATTACGCCTACTACAGGAGGCACCTGGACATCCAGCAATACCGCCGTAGCAACCATTACCAATGCCGGTGCCATTACAGCAGTGGGCGCAGGTACAGCTACCTTTACGTTTACACAAACTTCCAATGGCTGTGTTTCATTACCTACAGCAACTCTTACTGTTGCTGCAGATCCAACTGTTGCTGTAGGTGGTGCGGGCATTACAATTTGTTCAGGAGGCACCGCATCCTTAAGCAGTGTTATTACCGGAGGCATTGGCACTACCACTTATATTTGGCAAAGCTCTCCTAATAACAGTACATGGACCACGATCTCTGGTGCAACAGCATCAACGTATACCACTCCCGCTCTAACTTCCAGTATGTATTACAAGGTATCCATTACCCAGACTGCTTCGGGCTGCGGTACTGCCGTGTCTGCAGCAGGTTTGGTCACTGTGGTAGCCGACCCATCTGTAACTACTTCCGGTGGCGGTGTAACTGTATGCGAAGGCTCAACCGTTACCCTCAACAGCAGCATTACAGGTGGCACCGGCACTACTACCTACCAATGGCAGAGCAGTATAGACAATGCTACGTACAACAACATAAGCGGCGCAACCGCTGCCAGCTATACTACACCAGCCCTCACTTCTTCGCTTTATTATAGAGTGTCAATTACACAAACGGGCATTGGTTGTGGCGCAACCACTTCCACCGGTTCATTGGTTACGGTCAATCCAAGACCTGTAGTTTCCATAACAGGTGCCAATCCAATTTGTGCGGGAGCAACAAGTTCTCTTTCACCCGCGAGCGGCGGTACCTGGACATCCAGCAATACAGCCGTAGCTACCATCAACAATTCAGGCGTTGTCACGGGTGTAGCTGCAGGAAGTGCTACTTTTACCTTTACCAACTCTACCACGGGCTGTGTTTCCAATGCTTCATCAGCCATCACAGTCAATGGCAAACCAACCGTTACCGTTACAGGACCTACCACCATCTGTACGGGTAGCACTACTACATTGTCTCCTACCACTGGAGGTACCTGGACATCAAGTAACGCCACAATTGCTACCGTTACCAACGCTGGGGTAGTGACAGGGCAATCTTCAGGCTCAGCTACTTTTACCTTTACACAAACATCTACAGGTTGTGTTTCCAATCCCACAACCACTATTACCATAGGAGCAGGTCTTACTTCCAGCATCAACTACAATGGCTCGGTTTGTTTGACAGCCACTTCTCAATTGACCGCCAACCGTACAGGGGGTACTTCACCATTTACCTATGCATGGACAGGCCCATCAGGATTTACAGGTAATGCACAAACAGTAAGCATTACCCAAAGTGGTAATTACTACCTCACCATCACCGATGCTACAGGTTGTTTGTCTACTTCCAATGGCTTTGTTTACAGCCAGTTTATACCCAGCGCCACGGCTTTGCAAACCACCGTTTGCGAAGGTCAGACCGTTCAACTTTCTGCAAGCGGCACCAGTGCTACTGCTTACCAGTGGAGCTCAAATGCGGGTAATGCTACTACTTCAACCGTAACCGTTACTCCTGCACTGCCTTCTTCAACGTATACTGTAACCGTAACCAATAACGTAGGTTGTACGGGTACTGCCAACTCAACCATCAGTGTAAATGCCAAACCAACTGTAAGCATCACGGGGTCAAATTCTGTTTGTGTGGGTGCTACCACACAACTTTCTCCAACCACAGGTGGTACCTGGACAAGCTCAGATGGTTCCAAAGCCACAGTTACCAATTCCGGACTGGTTACAGCCTTATCTTCAGGCACTGTCAATTTTACTTTCACCTCATCATCTACTGGTTGTGTTTCTAACCCTACCGGCAATGTAACCATTAATGCTACACCCAATGCCGGTGTTGATCCCGGTTCATTGGATTGTTTTGAATCAGACGCAGTAACCATGGGTGCTACAGGTTCAGGCACCTGGACTGTAGGTGCAGGAAGTGCAGGTACTGCAACCATTGTTAGCCCTACCAGCCCTACTTCAACCGTCAATAATTTCTCTACCTTTGGCAACTATTACATGGTATGGACCAACGCCCAGGGCTGTAGAGATACCGCCAAGGTGATGGTAAATGATGCTTGTGATTGCAATATATCAAACAATACGATCACCACACCACCTACTTCTACCTTCTGTGTGAGCAGTGGAACTGTGACAATCAACGGCTCAAATCCTAACCCATCATCAGGTGTTTATCAATGGATGTACTCTCTAAATGGAGGTGCGTACGCCAATGCCACCGGCATCAGCAATTTACAAAACTATACTACTCCATCTCTTGGTGTAGGTACCCACAAATTCAAAAGGACTTACACCAAACTCACAGGTAAGGTATGTACGCTTGAAAGCAATGAAGTAACCATCATTGTCAACGGAAAACCCGTTATTACGCAGCCTGCACTCACTACACTTTGCCAGGGCAGTACTACCACCATAACCCCTTCGAGCGGAGGTACCTGGGTGAGCAGCAATGCAGCTGTGGCTACCATCAACAATACAGGTACCATTACAGCCGTAGCAGCAGGTTCAGCTTCATTTACTTTTACCAATTCAACAACGGGCTGTGTGTCTGATGCAAGTAACGCTGTAACCGTGAATGCAAGACCGGTGGTTTCTGCCCCATCACAAAATCTGTGTATGGGCAGCACCATGAGCCTCAACCCATCCAGCGGAGGTAGCTGGGCATCATCCAACCTGGGCATCGCAGCTGTTTCCAGCCAGGGAGTGGTTTCTCCTGTTGCTGTCGGTTCTGTCAACTTTACCTTTACTTCTTCAACTACAGGATGCAGCGCCAGCCTGCCAGCCGCCATCAATGTGCGTGGCTTGCCGGGTGTTACCATTGATTACAATGGTTCAATCTGCCTTACCGATACTTCCAAATTGAAAGCTATCATCACAGGAGGCAACGCGCCCTTCAACTACAGCTGGACAGGCCCTTCTTCCTTCACAGGCAGCCAGGCCATAGTGCCCATTACTGCAAATGGCAACTACTACCTTACAGTCACCGATCAATACCTTTGCCAGGCAACCACCTCAGGCTTTGTTTACGAAAGATATGAGCCTGTAATTGTATCGCTACAAACCAATATTTGTGAAGGACAAAGTGTTGACCTCATGGTCAATGCAGGGTCAGCCGTTTCATATCAGTGGAGCGCAAGTGCAGGAAACGCCACTTCACAGGCAGTTACAGTATATCCTTTGGCACCTTCTACACTATACAAGGTTACTGTAACCAACCTCAATGGTTGTTCTGCAGTTGCTTCAGCAAATATCACCGCTACAGCACGCCCAACGGTATCAATCAGTGGTGCATCCAGTATCTGTATTGGCAGCACTACCAACTTATCTCCATCTACCGGAGGTGTTTGGTCTAGCACAAATCCATCTGTTGCCTCTGTAAACAACGCAGGCCTGGTTACAGGTCTGGCCACAGGCACCGCTACCTTTGTATTTACTCAAACTTCAACTGGCTGTTCATCCAATCCTACAAGCCCTGTTTCTGTTGCCACCAAACCATTAACTACATTCACAGGTCCTACAGGAATTTGTATTGGTGATCAAACTACCATTGCGCC